>JAQVWF010000035.1 GCA_028698615.1 Syntrophorhabdaceae bacterium | reverse complement strand
TTCGTGGTCTCTTTGTCATCCTTGCCTGCTCCTTTCTGTTGTCATTATAGAGCAGCAAAACCACTTAAGTCGATGTCCGAATTTATTGTACCAGCTCTGTAGATGCCATCTGCATGTCCGCAGTTACCGCCCGGAAACGCTGCATACTCGTCACATCCCCTATCTACCTCTTTCAGGTCGAGGCTGAGGAAGGATCTTGTTGTGGACTTGCGGGTCATACTTCCACTCTTGTATCCAATGTGTCCAGTTGGTCTCATGAACCCTGCCGCACACCTGTCAGACATCTCCGGAGAGCACCCTATCCTGACACCTTTTTCAGGTCCAGCAATCGTGATGTTACGGTGTACCCATATCACTACTATGCTATAAGTTTTTTATTTTGGAGTACACTGACCTGCAAGATCTTTAGCAACACCAAATTGAGAAGTAAGTTTTTCCATTGTTTCTTCAGATAATTCGAATAATACAGAATCGCCATATGATACAGTTTTAGCTTGCTTTCCTAAGACAGCTAAAATATCATCCACTTGATCTTTTGGAACTAATAACCCCGTTTGTTTTTTATAACTTTTATATTTTTCTTTTAAATTACTATTCTTAAATCCACTTTGTCGGTAGCAGTTCGCTTGGCAAGCAATGACTATCATCCAAGCACTTTTTCTATTACATCCTCCATAATACGATTTTACTTTCTCTCTGCATGTTTTCAAGTAATCGTTCTTATATGTACCGCACCAAGATAAAGGATTACGTGCCTCTTTGGGACTCTTTGTTTCAATTTTAGTTAAGGTTTCATTTTTTTCATCAACAGATATTTTGTCTGGCCTTCTGGTTCCCTTAAGACCGCCACCACGAACTGCTTTCTCATCATGAATGTATTTCCCTTCTTTTTCAGCAGTTATTTGAAAGTTTTCTTCAAATTCCTTTTTACCTATCAAATCTTTTTCAGTACTTTTACCGTTAGTACTGGTACTTGCCTTGACATTTTTTTTGTTGCCAATAATTATCTCATCAACTTTTTTATTACTCTTTATTGCTCTAATCAAATCTGCTTCTGCTATTTCTCCCTTTTTAAGACGTCCTTTAAGGACTAATGTCTCAGTCGACTTGACAAGATCTTTTGATTTCAATACCTCAAGAAGTATATTTCTCTGCTCTTGCAATGGATATTTTTTTATCAACGGCACAAAATCATCAATCCTAGTTCCCATTTTTAACAATAAACCTGTATGCCGTACGGTATAATTTTTCACTGCCCCTTTAGCTATATCATCCAAAAGAGAGGCCGAAGTCTTAGAAATCGTCACAGGATTAACAGCAAAAACAGCTCCACAGAAAATAAAAATGGACACTATTAGAATAAATATTTGTTCACTAAAATTATTCATTTTCCCATATTTCATCAATTTTTTGTTTCTCTTCTTTATTCCCTTCAGCCTTCTTCAGTGCTTTTTTGTACCATTTGGTTGCATGTTCGTTATTGGACATTCTCTTGTAAGATAATGCAACCATTCTGGCTGCTTCTGCCTCAATCATATCCTCATCAACCTCATCAAAGGCCATTTCAAAATAATAGGCTGCATTTTTGTAATCTTTTTGAAAATAGCTAATTTCTCCCGCTTCCCAAGCAAGCGCAAATTTTCTACCGATATTATTAAGGCCACTTTTCGCCAGCAGCAGTGCGTCCTGATATTTCCCGTTGTCCTTAAGTGCCATAATGTGAAGAATATATGGTTGTAATGCTTCTGGCTCTCGAATATTGCACTGTGCAAGTTTTATGAAAGCGTCATTATATTTATTATTAACCAAATTATTTAAAGCAATACCATAAAGAACAAATGCATTCTCTTTTGCATAAGTTAAAGCTCTATTAAAGTCTCTTTCTGATTTTTCATAATTTTCTGTGTTGAAATAAAATATAGCCCTGTTGATGAGATCATATGCTTCTTTTTTTGTCGTTATTATATCTGGAAGGCTTTTTAGTTTATTAATTAGCTTAGGGCTGTATTCTTTTTCAATCATGTATTTGTAATTGCTTACTGATACTTTACCTTTTATATAATCCTCCTCAATATCCTTGATTTTCTTTACTAATGTTGTCACATCACCACTTCCTTCTTCCAGAAGAGGAAGTTTCAAATATTCATATCGCTTATATGGTTCGTTCTTGACAGATGCGATAGTTTGGTCAATTGCTATATCTGTTATTACCCCACTTCCCAAAGATATAAGTGAGCCAATAATTAATATTCCTCCTTTCATTGATCCAAGCCCCACAATGGCTAATCCTGCAGCAGTTGCACCACTGCCGTGTCCCATAAGCATACCTATTTGAGTTGCAATAAATTTCACAGCAGCTGGAGTAGTAGCTAATATTGCACCACCAGAACCAGCTGATTGTATGGTAATGTAAAGATAAACTGCTGTAACTGCTGTAAAAATAGCTGCTGTTGTTGCTTTTCCGGTCTTTGTGTCGAAAAATGGTTTGGGATAAATTTTATCAAATGAAGCATTAATTGTAGGATTGTCAATATTAGCTTTAGAAGTATTGGAAGAATCTGTGACAGTATTTGATGAATCTTTACATGATGTAAACAGTAAAATTGAAGATGTTAGTATAATGCTTAAAAGTATTATCGTGCATGCATGGGAATGTTTTTTCATTCCACCACCTCTATTTTTCATTTTATTTTTTAGATCAAGTTCTGAACTGATACGGACTTTTTAAACTCTTCCGTATCGCTGTTCTGCCTCTGCCGCCAGCTGCCGGATCTGGGGCCTTCTGCCGGTGACTTGATTTCTCCGATGTAGACCCTGTTGCCCTTAACTGCAATGAAATCGGGCTTGTTGGCGTGCTGCCTCCCCTTGCCAGGGATGTCCCTGTCGCCATCGTAGTATTCGTACCCCTTTGACGTGAGCGCTTCCTCAACCTTCCGGTAGAATTCCTTCTTGCCTTCCATTGTCCTAATATTATGTTGCGTATAAGATTTGTAGAACATTGCGCTAAATTTGTCAAAGATTTTGATTTTTCCACTACGGACGGTATGTCATCTCGTCAATCCCCGTCACCGGCGTGCTGCTTCAACTCGTCTATCCTTTCCCATGTCATCACTGTCAGGCAATGCAGCCGCTTGACTTCGTCTCTTTCCGTTTCGCATTCATTTTTCTTCCTCTTTATCCAGGCAATCTGTTCCGCCTTTAATTGTGCTTTCGCGGTGGTGCTGAGTCTGGACATCGTGTCGGCATAGACCGCGTTGATCTCCTGGTCCGCCGCTGAATAATTCTCCCGAAGGGTCGGCAGGTCGGTCGAGAGCTTGACAGGTACGGCATTCGGGCCGTCTGCCAGCGGAGGCGACGTGGCTGCAGGGGCTCTGGTCTCGGCTTGCTGTGGATTTCCAAACAGGATCGCCGGCCTGATGGTCAGTGTGCGCAGGGACGTGTCCGCGATTTGCCCCTTGAAGGAGATCATGTCGTCCGTCTTCAGTGCTTCTATAATTCTGCGGTCCTCGTCGCTTCGCGGCGTGATATGGACAAAGGTGCCCACAAGATTCGTCCCGAACATTCCGGTGCCGATACGGGTTTGTGTCTGTACCCTGTAGCCGCCGCCGGATTTCGACACTTCGTAGACAGGGAGCCGCCACTGAACGATTTTGCCGATGATCTCCTTCGACTTCTTCTCGCGCTGCAGATCGGTATGCTTGCTCCCTAATGCAAACATCTCGGAAAGCTCCCCTTCCGCCTTGAGACCGCTGGGCTGCATGGCGACAAGGTCCTCCAGCGGATCGGTTTTCGGCGCTGCCCCATCCTTTCCGGGCATAATCGCGATACCGGCAAGAACGAGGCAAACGGCGATGCCTGCCCCTGCCCAGACCAGCCTCTTCCTGCGGCTCGCCTTTGGGTCTTCACCTGACATCTCTTTTCGTGTCCCGATGGCAGCCAGTATCCCCCCGATCAATGAAAGCGCCATGCATATCGCCACCATTGTTCCCCCGAGAACCATCCCCAGGATGGAGCAGATGATGAGGGCCATTCCCGCCCACCTCCAGCGGACAATTGCGAGGGTACCGAAGACGATGGCAAGGAATGAGAACAGCATCCCTCCCCACCCGAGACCGACGACCGTCTCAGCCTCCGCCGCATCAAACGCGGAACCGATGCCGCCGGCAATCAACGTGAATACTGCGGCGACAACCCCGAACACCCCCGCGATGACTCCGATTATTCCGCCAGCCTTGTTCATGATGTCCTCCTTTCCTTACCTTACATGAGTTTCGAAATGCTCCAGATAAATAGCCCGATCAATGAGACCGCGATAATCCCCGTGGAGATGACCAACCATTTGGCGAGGCCCAGCAGGGATGCCAGGAAACCGCTGAAATCCCCGAGGCTCTTCTGCAGCAGATTGAGTGTTGCGGTCAAGGTGACCAGCGCATCGTCAATGTGGCCGATCACCGGAATGTCCGGGATCATGTCAACGGGTGAGATATCGTAGAGCATCGCCAAGATGAACAGAATGACCGGGACAAGCAGGGACTTCTCCAAATGCTGGTCGATGATTTCGACCTGCGCCGCATCTTTGACTTCCACCATGTGTATTCCCTCCTTCTTCAAATAAAAAAAGGTCTCCTCGAGTTCTACTGATCACTCAGGGAGACCAACTTTCTCAGATCCCGCAGGGCCTGTTTATGCCTATCGGCATGATAGGGTCACAGGCAAGATTGTCCGTTAGCGCACAGACGGCAGTTGAGAATACCGATCAACGCACTCAGGTTGCCTATCGCACGCGTCTTTCCCTTTCAGTCCCTCCTCCTTTCGATGAACTGTTTCTTCCCCGTCACTGCACATGGGCGGCATCACTTCGCCCCCCAAAATAAAAAAGGCCTCCATGAGCAATGCTGATTACTCAGGAGACCAACTTTCTCAGATCTCGTAGGGCCTGTCCGTCAACCCCTAACGGCATTTTCACAGGCAAAATTGTGCTAATAGTCTTGCTCTTCCTCGAAAAAATGTCAACAGTTTTTAACGTCCTCAGAAAAATCAAGACAGTACCACGGAGCTTTTCGCCTGGACGCTGAAAACTTAGAAGGCACTTGTTATTGACATTTTGGGAGGAGAGGAATAACATCTACCTGATACCACAGACAATCATCGTCGTTCGCTCAGATCTGGCAGAAGCTGAATAGCACCCATTGATCCTCATAATTGACCAGCAGTAAAGAGGTCTGGCAATTGAAAAACCGGATGTTTTTTCTTTACGTCTGTCTTTCAGTCTTGTTATTCCCACTCATCCTGCATCCTCAACAAACTGCCAACGTTGCCGAACTTCTCAGTAAAGGAGCCGCTGCTTACAAGAGTCAAGAGTACCAGCAGGCCCTCGCCTATTTGACGGAAGCTTACAAGAATCTTGAGAGTGGTGACAATGTGAGCTTGAAGGCAATGGTGCAGCTGAATATCGGAATCACGTATTATTCCATGAAGAGGGTTCCTGAGGCTCTTCCTTACCTGCAAAGCGCATATACGAGCTTCGAGGCAAGAAATAGCAAGACCAATACGGCAGTGGCCGCAGACGTGCTCGGTGCTAGCTACCTTCAGCTGGGCCAGACCGAGAAGGGTCTGTCCTATTTTGATGTGGAGGTCTCGCTGTTAAGAGAATTGAAAATGAATACCGAACTGGCGAAACTGTTGCTCGTTGCTGGCAAGATTCGAATTAGCAGGAGTGACGACGTACGAGCTTATTTGAATTACGATGAAGCGCTGAAAATCTACAAAGAGCACAACCTTGTCGAGCTGACTCCCCTGTTTGTCGGCGCTGGTCACTTGCTCGAGCAAGTGGGCCTGAGCCACTGCTCACGAAACCATTTCGGGGAAGGGTTGGAGGCCTATGAAGAAGCAATAAGGATTCATCGACAAACCAAAAGGCCCATAAACATAGCACGGAGCCTCATAAGTACAGGGACCATATTAGGGTCACAGTATATTGGTCAGTACCACAGAGCACTCTCTCACCTGCAGGAGGCTCTGACAATTTGCAGAGAGCTGGAGGACAAAAGAGCGGTCGCGGAATGTTACAGCCGCTTGGGCGGAGTCTACAACAGCATAGGCCAACACAACAAGGCCCTCGACAATCATCAAACAGCATACGAGATTAACAGTTCTCTCAATGCGCAAAGAGAGATGTTGGTCAACCTTCGGGACATTGGATTTACATATTACAAGATGGGGCAGCACGACAAAGCGTTGCGCTATTTTCACCAGGTCTCGGAAGCTGGAGGAAAAGCCTTGGCGAACATGTACACTGGCATGGTCTATATCTCCCTTGGAGAAAACGAAAAAGCTATCACGCTCCTGAACGATGCTCTTGAATGCCGACCACAAGATCCCATGGTTCTAATGAACTTGGGCCTTGCACATACACTGCAGAAGGAATACAGCAGAGCAGAAGAGATGCTTCTCGCAGTCGAGGAAATGCGGCGAAAAGCTACGGGACATATGTGGCAGGGGGTGCCATATTTAATTGAGCTGTATATAGAGACGGCCAGATACGATGATGCCCTCGCTTGTTTGGCAAAAATGCAGCCTCAACCCTACACGGACGATCCGTACCGCATATTGTTCCACACTCAGTATGGCTCCGCCTTAAGAGGAAAGAACTTGCTGAAGGCCGCCTCGACCGAATTCCTCAAAGCTGTGAACGTGTCCGAGGAAATAAGAGGAGGATTGAAAGAAAAGGAGGGCTTTTTTGCCGCTGGGTTTGCTGGAAGTCATATCCGTGCCTTCAAATCTTTGGTTGCCGTCCTGTGCGAAGGAGCTCTGAAGGGTGACACCATGGAACCGGACTTCTTGCCATACGGAACAACCCTGGCGTCTGCCGCTTTTTACTTTGCCGAATCGACTAAGGCAAGGAGTCTTCTGGAGGATATGGCCGCGTCATCCGCGCAACATGACTCAATCGGTCTTTCCGACGATCTAAAGTTGCGGGAAGCAAGGCTTCTGAATCAGCTTTCCAGCATACAGAACGAATGGGAAGGAGTCTACAAGAAGCGAAACCAGAAAGATTACCTTGATCTCGTTAAGAGGAAGAAGATGATCAACGAGGAGCTCAATGCCTTGATTAGCGAGATCAGAGCGAAGTATCCCAGATACGCCGCCCTGCACTATCCGAAACCTGTCCCTCCGGAAGCAATACCACTAAAACAAGACGAGACTCTTCTGGAATACGTCATTGATGACGATGCAACATACCTTTTCAAAGTGAAAAGAGGCGGCCTCGAAAGCATCTACAAAATCGAGATGGGGAAGGAAGAGATTGAGAGAATGGTGAACAAGTACGTCCGTCTCCTACAAGACCCCAACTCCACGCGGGGCGAGTTACTATCGTGTGGGAAACGACTTTATGGGGCCTTACTGGAAAAACCGCTTGGAGACATCTCTCGAGGCAACAGTATCATTATTGTTCCGGATGGCGTTTTGGGATTGTTGCCGTTCGAGGCTCTGGCAATCGAACCGTCCACCGATGGGAAGAGCATCGCTTATGTCGGGGACCGTCACAGGATTATCTACTTTCAATCGGCATCAATACTTGCACTGAACCGCATGTTGCGTCCGAGTGCAGCCCGCAAGATCCTATTTGCATTGGGTGACCCAATCTATAGCGTTGACGACAGAAGATATGTGGCTTTCAAGAAAGGACTGCCTTCTATTGAGCCCTCTGAAAGCACAAAGAACGAGAAAGCTTCATTCCGGGAGCTGGCAAAACACAAAGACTGGGGGAAAACAACCGAAGATGACAAGGCCGGAAAGGAACTGGAGTATCCCCGGCTTCCCGAGACGGCAACAGAGGTCAATAGGATTGCCGGCTTCTACGGGGTGCCCTTACGGCCCCCGGACATCTTGCTGAATCTAAATGCAAATGAGACCGGATTCTGCAACGTTCCATTAAGAGATTACCGTTATCTTCACTTTGCGACCCATGCAGACCTAGCAGGTAAAGTACAGGGTATCAACGAACCCTTCTTGCTTCTTGGTCAGGTAGAAAACAAGCCTGGGCACAATGGCTTTCTCACACTGACAAAGGTCTTAAGCTTGGATCTCGATGCCGACCTTGTAGTACTCTCTGCGTGTTTTACCGGGAGAGGCAACGCTATGGAAGGGGAAGGCGTAATGAACTTTTCGCGAGCTTTTCAGCATGCCGGCGCAAGGAGCGTAATATCGTCTCTCTGGGCCGTGGCTTCCCTGGAGACCGTTGAGTTCATGACCACATTCTATTCAAAATTGAAAGAAGGGACGGGGAAGGCAGAAGCTCTGGCCTTTGCGAGAAACAAAATCAAGACGGAACATCCGCATCCGTACTTCTGGGCCCCGTTTGTATTGTACGGGGAACAGTAAAGAGGACATTGAGCCAGTTGCTTGTTATTGACATTTTCGGGGGAGAGGAATAACATTGCACTAGTACATCATCCGCAATCATCTTTGCTCGCTCTGATCTGGCAGACGCCGAACAGCACCTATTGATCCTCATAACCGGTAGCAAGGAAGCCTCGTAATTGATAGCTTCAGGTTGCTTCCAAGGTTTTGGGGAACTTAGACGAAAAGGGCCTGGGGATTGAGTTATTTGCTCATGAACGAACGTTTCCTACCTAGCCCCATCTTTCGATACAAGAAGGGGAAACCATGACAAATTCAGTAGATCTTCTGCGCAGATTCCGACTAGAGACGCAGGGGGACGTTCGTTAATACGAAAATAACTTTTTCAAACGAGCCTCAAGCCCTTCCTCTCCGCGATGCCCCTTCCCCTTCTCACGGCAGCACCTATGGCGGGTCCTGTCACCGAAAAGCGCAGGGCGAGGTCCGTCAGTCTGACGCCCAGTTCCGTCACGGCGAAGAAACAGAAGACGCTCCTTGCCTCGACAAGCTTGCCGTGCCTGTCCCGGGTGTAGAGTTCCTGGGGCGATATCCCGAAAAGATGGCAGACCCTGTTCTCTATCGCGGCGATGTCGATGCCCGAACACATCATTTCGCAGCGCCGGGTCATCCTTTGTTCCGCCCGTGCGAGGAACTCCAGGACAAAGGATGTGTCCCCCAGGATGCGCTCATCACCCTTCATGGGCCCCTCGCGGGCCGACCTTCTGGCCTCCTCCCATCCCCCGAGGGTTCTCACCAATCCCCCTCCCGCAAGCTCGGGTCGCCGGCCGTGGTGTATCCCTTTGGCCACGAACTCACGGTAGACGGCACGGGCCGCCTGTTCATCCGGACCGAACAATGCGAGGATGTACCTCACGTCCTGCCAGGGGACCGTCCTGGTGCCGAGGAGAACCGCATGGCCTGACCAGGGATAGTGTCCGAGGGATTCGTAATGCGGGACGATGCCCGCTCTCAGTGGATTGAGGTGGATGTACCGGGTAAGTTCCTGAAGGTAGGGGGGCTCCTCCTGGCAGATGATGGACTTGTAGCGGTTCTGGAAAAGATGGCCGCTGCGCCTGTGCCTTCTGTTGAAACCCGCCGCGTAGCCGGTGAGGAGCCGGGCCATGAGGGTGGACAGGGGAGCATCGCCGGTACGCAGAAGCATGTGTGCATGGTTGGACATGAGCGCCCATGCGTAGCAGACCGTTGCCGTCTCCGGCAGGAGAGTGGACAGCCTGTCGGTAAAGTCCGCCCTGTCGTCGTCCCCGAGGAAGATCTCCTTTCTGGCGATGCCCCGTATGATCACATGATGGAGAACGCCTGCTGCATCAAGGCGGGCGTGTCGTGGCATGAGCACCTCTGTCATTGACGATGGCCCGGGGCTTTCGCCCCGTGCTGACATATCCGGCCTGCTTCTTTTGTCCCCTGACTGCCCCGGGCCTCTTCTCGCAGGAAAAGATGGGGGCTATTGTGAATGTGTGTGGTCATCGAGTAGGTAAGTGTGGTATTATGTTAATTAATTCGGGAGGTTGTTATGAAGAGTCTGTCCATACGGTACCCTGAATCGGTGCTTGCGACAATGAACCTGAGTACCGATGACTTTGAGAGGGAAGCGAGATTCCTTCTCGCGGTGAAACTTTTTGAGTTGGGACGCCTGACATCCGGGCAGGCCGCGCAGCTTGCCGAGTCTTCCCGTTTCTCCTTCCTGCTGCGGTGCAGTCATTATGGAGTGCCCGCAGTCCAATGGGACGATGAAGAATTGGACGCGGAATTCAAGGCGAAACCATAATGGCTAATCTCAAGAAAGGTCGCCTTGTATCGAATACGGGACCTATCATTGCGCTCATGCTGATAGGAAAGCTGGAGATTCTCAGGGAACTCTTTGATGAAGTAATAGTTCCTGAAGAAGTCCATCGCGAAGTGCTGCAGGGAAAGTCTGCAAGCTTCTTTAACTTGATGCAAATAACACTCTATGAACAGATGGATTGGATGCGGATTAAGGCCCTGCAAAACCCGCTTGAACCCGCCCTGAAAAGTCTCCTCGATGCGGGGGAGGCCTCCGTGGTGCAGACTGCCCGCGAAATGGGCGCCGACTACGTGCTGATCGATGAGAGAAAGGCGCGAAAAATCGCAAGGTCGGTGTACGGACTCAGTGTCATCGGAACAGCACGACTGCTTGTGGAAGCCAAGAAGAACGGCCTGATCGACTCCGTTGGAGACATGATAGACAGGCTACGTGATGGGGGTTACTGGATCGGTGACAGTATAGTTCAACGCATGCTGAAAGAGGCGGGCGAGACGTAGATATTCGAGCCCATGAATCCCCGTGTCAAAGAAATCGAGACTCGCCTGGCCAAGCTTGAGGAAGAAAAGCTCCGGCTCCTGCAAGAACTCGAACTCCTGTCAACAGCAAAGCAATCACCTGAGCCCGCAGGAACCCCTGCTGCTAAAGAGCCACTCAGCACTCAAGAAGAACGCATCGCCCTGTTTCTGAGACTTTTTCGCTGTCGTGAGGACGTTTTCCCGAAGATGTGGGAAAACCAGAAGACAGGGGCAAAGGGCTACTCCCCCGCATGCAAGGCAGAATGGGTGCGCGACATTTGTGCCAAACCAAGGACAAGGTGCAGTGAATGCGGGAACCGGGACTTCATTCCCTTTGACGAGTCCGTTATTCGCAAACATCTGCAGGGCATCATTACCGTCGGAACGTACACGATCCGCAACGACGATACCTGCATATTTCTCGTCGCCGACTTTGACAAGGAGCACTGGTCCGCGGACATTCTCCAGTATAAGGCTGTGGCCAGGGATATGGGCGTTGAGGTCTACATCGAGAGGTCACGTTCAGGCATGGGAGGCCACGCCTGGATATTCTTTCAGGAACCTCTACCCGCAAAGACTGCCCGTCAACTGGGGAGGCTCATTCTGACCCGCGCCATGACGCGACGGCACAGAATCGGATTCGACAGTTACGATCGATTCTTCCCGAGCCAGGATACCTTGTCTGCCGGAGGTTTTGGCAATCTCATCGCTCTTCCCTTGCAACGAAGCTCCTGCAGAAGTGGCAATACGGTCTTTGTTGATGACAATCTTGTGCCTTATCCAGACCAATGGGAATTTCTGAGCCGGGTCAGGTTTCTTTCCAGCGCGGATGTCACCGAGGTACTCCGTGACAACGCACCTTCGGCCCCGGCGCAACAACGAATGACGGGTCAGGTCAGCTCGGACCTGGTGGAAGCAGAAGCATCCATAGAGACGGAGCAGGACAACATAAAGGGCATTCATCAACAACCCATCTCCTTCGTCTATTCTCACCATCTGGCCATCAAGATCGACGGGATGCCATCGAGCCTGATAACAGCTTTCAAGCGGTCGGCCACTTTCGCGAATCCGAAATTCTTTGAACTGCAGCGAATGCGGTTTTCGACATGGAATACTCCGAGCTATATCTGCTGCGCCGAGCTGTCTGACGATGGTGAAAGCATGATACTACCCCGGGGTTCGTTATCGCAGTGCATGGAGCTTGCGCAACTGGCCGGGGCTACGGTGGAATTCGCAGACCTCCGTCAGGATCCTCAACGCATCTCTGTTGATTTCACGGGAACTCTCCTCCCGCCCCAGGAGATCGCACTCAACAATATCCTGTCCGGTGAATCAGGCGTGCTCGTTGCTCCTCCCGGCTCAGGCAAGACCGTGATTGCTTGCGCCGTGATTGCCAGGAGAAAGGTACCAACGCTCGTTCTCGTTCATAGAAGGCAGCTCGCTGACCAATGGAAGGAGCAACTGCTTGAATTCACAGATCTTCAGAAGAAGCAGATCGGTGTTTTCGATACTAAAGGAACCAGACAGAAAGGTCTCGTCGATATCGGCATGCTGCAAACGCTTGCCCGGGACAGTAATGCTCACCGGCCTCTGGACGGGTACGGGCAGATCATTATCGACGAATGTCACCATGTCCCGGCCGTGTCTTTCGAGTCAGTTCTGAAAAGGATCAGGGCACGACATTTCATCGGTCTCACGGCCACGCCGTATCGTAAGGACGGCCTTGAAAGGATTATCGCTTTCCAATGCGGCCCCGTCCTGCATGTCATGGAGGAAACCAGCGCTCAGTCTCTGATTGCCCGGCAGGTCATCGTGCGAGAGACAGGTTTTCGGATGACCAGCGCAGAGAACGCCCAGCCGGCCATTCATGAAATCTGGCAGGCTCTCGTGACCGACAGGGATCGCCTCCGCCTGGTCGCATCTGATATCCTGACCGCATTGAAGGAAGAACGATTTCCCCTTGTCCTCTCCGACAGAAAGGACCATCTCGAATTGCTTCTCGCCGAGATTGCCGCAATGCAGACCGACGAACAGGGAGTTGGCTTTCTGATCACCAGCGACACGGGAAAGCGCATGAGAAAGCAGATTATGGAAGAGATCAGGGCGATGAGGGGACAAGGACAGCTCCCTTATCTTCTTTCAACGGGCTCTCTTATAGGTGAAGGGTTCGATCTGCCGGAGCTGTGCACACTTGTGCTTGCGATGCCCCTGTCCTTCAAGGGTCGCCTCGTGCAATACGCGGGGCGGCTTCACCGGGAAAGCGCCGGAAAGAACGATGTCCGTATCTACGACTACGTCGACGTCAACCTCGGCCTAGGCGTGACCATGTTCCGCAAGAGAATGGCCACATACCGAAAAATGGGATATGCCATCAAACTCCCGCCCGACTCTGCCCTCAACAGCCTCCCAAGACGCGCAAAGAAACGGCAGGACGCTAGCAGAGAAACGCTGGGGATCTGAGAACCTTTTCAGACCGCCTTCCAACCCTTCCTCCCGACAACGCCCCTGTCTTCTTCTCCCGGAAGCCGCCCATCCGGAAGGCCACGGCCCTTATTGACATTCTCGGGACGAAGGGATAACATACCGTCTAGTACCGTCGACAATCATCGTTGCTCGCTCAGACCTGGAAAAAAGAACAATGTGAAGGCGTGAAGGGAGCCAAAGGGTTTGAGTTTCTTGTTTTCTCAACGCCCCTTCGGTTCCTCCCCTTCGGTTCCTTGGCAACGTCCCCTTCGGTTCCTCCTCATTTGTTTTTCTCGAAACCAGTCAGGTTTTCATTCCAGCAAGGCGCCCAACGGCTGTCACCTCAACCAAGCAACCTGACCATAAAAGACCAAAAGTTGGGATGGGATACACAAGCTCTATTCTGTTAACAAAACGGAAGATAACTATCGCACTGTGTTGTTGCATTGTTCTTTTCGTCCATGATAGTCTGGACAATAAAAAAGGGGGGGGAACAACTGTTCTATGATGACTCAAGCGGCCGCAACGAAGCTCGGTAAGGCAGAGAAAGCTATTCGTGAATCAGAAGAGAGATTCAAACTCCTCTTTGAGAAATCCACCGATCCTGCATTTTTACTCGAGGATGACAGGTTTATTGACTGCAATGAAGCCGCCTTGAAATTGATGTATTGTTCGGCCAAAGAGCAACTGACCGGACTGCATCCATTCAGCATATCACCCGAGAGACAGCCGGATGGGAGCATGTCGACGGAGAAGTCGCGGGAACTGATCGATGCCGCTGTACACGACGGGCCTGTTCGTTTCGAGTGGAAACATCGAACCTTTGGCGGCGTGGACTTATGGGTTGATGTCTCGCTTACGGCAATCCCGCTGCACGGAAAACAGATCATACATACGATATGGAGAGACATTACCGAAAAAAAAGAGATGGAGGAGAAACTCAAAACAGAGACGCAAAGGTTCTTGACCCTTGTCGAAAACGCGCCGTTTGGCACGGTACTCGTCGACAAGAAAGGAAACTATACCTATATGAACACCAAATTCAAGGAACTATTCGGTTATGATTTTCAGGAGGTCCCGGATGAAAATGTCTGGTTCGCAAAGGCGTACCCCGACCCTGAATACAGATCTCACGTGATCGCAACATGGCAGAACGGGGTCGATAGATTCATGCAGGACCCCTCCTTGAAGGAGGGCGAACGGTGGACATTTACCGTGACCTGCAGGGACAACCAGCAGAAGGTTGTTCATGTTATCCCGGTTCAGCTGCCGACCGGGGAGTATCTGAAGACATACGAAGATATTACGGAACAAAAAAGGGCAGAAGACGCCCTGAAGAGCAGGGAAGCTGAATTGGCGGTTAAATCGATCAACCTTGAACAAATGAATGCCGCTCTGAAGGTATTACTGAATGAAAGAGAAAAAGACAGGATTGAACTTGAAGAAAAGATCGTAACAAACGTCAACAAATTGGTATGCCCTTATATTGATAAATTGAAAGAATGCCGATTGGACCCGCGTTATATGACTTATGTCGATATTATTCAAACAAACCTTAACGATATCGTTTCCCCATTCCTACAAAAACTAGGCTTAAAATGTGCCAACCTCACGCCAACAGAAATACGCATAGCCGATCTCGTAAGAAGCGGTAAGACAACAAAGGAAATAGGCGAAGCGCTTCAAATGACCTCCGGGACGGTCAGTTTTTATAGAAACAATATTAGAAAAAAACTCGGCCTGAATAATGAGAAAACTAATCTGGCTTCCTACCTTTTGTCGCTCTGATAATGTAGGTTGTTTACCTACATTATATCTCCGTTTTTCTTACATTAAGTGAGCCTCTTCCAAGACCGACAATGATTTAGAACGTATCAAATACTAAATCAAAACTGTCATGCAAGTTGTTATGTGCGGATCACACATGGCATGGAGAGGTATTATGAAAAGCCAGATTAAAATTCCGGAGATACAAAGTCTGGAGGTTGTGCGAACCACAGCCATCGACACCCAATCAGTCAGCGCTTGCACCACATGTCTGAGGGTGCTCTGTCAGGAGGTGCGAGAAAATCATGGATAGCGAGGTCGAAAGAGCTGAACATGGTGTTGTACTAACTCTCTACGGCAATGTAACCATCCAGAACGCCGTGGAACTCAAAGGAATCCTGACCCGGGAACTCGGCAGCGACAAGAACCTGACCGTGAATCTTGCCTGCGTAACCGGCTGCGATCTTTCGTTGTTTCAGTTGTTGTGTGCGGCCCACAAGAAATCCCTTAACGATTCAAGGCCGATGGGGGTAAGAGATTGTTCACCGGTAGTGCTTCAGGTGATTTCATCGGTCGGTCTTAATCGCGATTCCGGCTGTGTGGCAGGCGCGGAAGAGACCTGTTTCTGGCAGAAAAAGGATACCGAGGTGACGCCATGATGGATAACCACGCACAGACATTTATCGAGGAGGCCTTCGAGCTTCTCGCCGACCTCGAGGCGGCGCTGCTCGAACTTGAGGAAGATCCCCTCAATTCCGAGCTGATCGGACGGGTCTTCCGGGCGCTCCATACCATAAAGGGTTCTGGAGCGATGTTCGGTTTCGACGACGTGGCCCAGTTCACCCACACGATAGAAACAACGTACGACGACGTACGGGAAGGAAAGCTTCCCGTTGCCGAAGAACTCATAAGCCTGACGCTCAAGGCCAAGGACCTCATACGTCTCATGATTGAAGCCCCCTCCGACGAAGCCTCTTTGCCGCAGGATGCACAGACACTTATCGATTCTTTCCGCCGCATTGCAGACGGGAAAAACCTGCAGCAAACCCCCACCGACGACCCGCATAATGATTCCCAGGTACAAGAGGCTTCGTCGCAACCCCAACAAAGGCCGGAGTGTACATTCCGTGTACGCTTCGCCCCTTCCGCGGATATATTCCTCACCGGCACAAACCCGCTCCTTTTGCTCAACGAGCTGCAGTTTCTCGGTGACTGCAGGATCTTTGCCGGACTTGACCACATACCTCCCCTTGGCGATATGGACCCGGAACGCTGCTACGTCTTCTGGGACATCATCCTTACCACCGATAGGGGAATTGACGCAATCCGCGACGTCTTCATCTTCATCGACGATTCGAGCACGGTCGACATCGCGATGATAGACAGCGAAGACTCCGCAACCTATGAGGAGGAGCAGAAAAAACTCGGGGAGATCCTCGTCGAAAGGCGCGATATCCAGAGTGATGAGCTTGCAAAGACCCTCTCGGAGAAGAAGAAGATCGGTGAGATGCTCGTGGAAAAGGGTCTGGTCTCCAAGGAGAAGGTAGAGTCGGCCCTTATAGAACAGGAGCATCTCAAAAAGGTCAAAAAACCGGCCCGCCAGCAGGAAGAGGCTTCCTCGAGCATACGGGTGCCGGCGGATAAGCTCGATATCCTGGTGAATCTCGTGGGCGAGTTGGTGACGGTCCAAGCCCGGCTCACACAGATGGCGTCACAGTTCGACAACGCGGAGCTCGTATCGATCGCTGAGGAGGTGGAGCGCCTCACCGGTGATCTCAGGGACAATACTCTTAACATCAGGATGCTCCCCATCGGGACCACGTTCGGAAGATTCAAGAGACTCGTCCGCGACCTCTCCCAAGAACTGGGCAGAGAGGTGGAGATGACAACGGATGGTGCAGAGACGGAACTGGACAAGACCGTCATCGAGCGACTCAACGACCCGCTGGTCCATCTCATCAGGAACTGCATCGATCACGGGATCGAGTCGCCGGAGGTACGCGAGTCCCTGGGCAAACCCAGGGCGGGCATGCTAAGCATAGCCGCGCGCCACTCCGGCGCCTATGTCCTCATAGAGATCACCGACGATGGAGCCGGGATCGACAAGGAGACCATAAAAAGGAAGGCAATCGAGAAAGGTCTCATCGGCGCCGATGTGGAACTGCAGGACAAGGAGATATTCTCCCTCATCTTCGCGCCCGGCTTCTCCACCGCGGAGAAGGTGACCAATGTGTCGGGGAGGGGTGTCGGCATGGATGTCGTGAAAAGGACGATCGACAGCCTCAGGGGCTCCGTCGAGATAAATAGCGAAAAGGGCAAGGGCACGACGGTAATCCTCAGACTACCTCTTACCCTCGCCATCATTGAAGGCCTGCTCGTGGAGATAAACAGGCAGTTCTTCATACTGCCCCTCACGATAGTACGGGAGTGCGTAGAGCTCAGCCGCACCGACGTGGAAATATCCCACGGCAGGGATATCGCGAATATACGGGGAGAGATCGTCCCCTACATCCGCCTGCGCGAGTCCTTTGAAATGAAGGGGGCAAGACCCGAGATCGAGCAGATAGTCGTAACGGAGGTCGAAAGGAACAGGATCGGGCTCGTCGTCGACAACGTCATCGGGGAACACCAGACAGTCATCAAGACCCTGGGGAAGGTCTACCAGGACATAGATGGGATATCCGGCGCAACGATACTGGGAGACGGCACGGTGGCCCTCATCATGGACGTGGCGCGTCTGACGGACGATGCCTACGCCAGTGCCGGATTCGCCATGCCGAATTAATGGAAACACACCGCTCATTTTAGATATATCTACGCTGGTAAAGAACGTGGAAAGGCATTGAGATGTCTTCAAAACAAAAAGGAGGAACAAGACAGTGAAACTCAGGAATGTGAAAATTGGGATCAGGCTTGGAATGGGGTTCGGCATTATTATCGTTTTGCTCCTGGTGTTAATCGCTATGGGCATAGGCAGTATGAGATCGATCAATACCCGGCTGGATGATATCGTCACAGAGAACAGTGTAAAAATCAAGCTGGCCAGGGATATCGTAAAGGCAATCGATATGACATCCGAAGGCGTCCTGACCACCGCTTTTGTGAATGATGTAGCCGCAAAGGCCAATTCCAAAAAAACCGTCGCCGCCGCCAGGGATCTATACGGCAAAGCGCTGGAAGAGCTTGGCAAGATAGAGACCTCCCAGAAAGGCAAAGACCTCATGGCGCGTGCCGCCGAGAACCTCAAGATCGGGAAAGATGCCAACAACAGGATATTTGAGCTTGTTGCCGGCAACAAAATAAAGGAAGCAACAGACGTGCACGTAAATCAGGCAGCACCTGCCACGGTAAAAGTCAAGGAAGCCTTTGACGAATTGGTCAAATATCAGGAAGATCAGATGCAAGTGCGGTATAAAGAGGCGCTATCCACATACAACTCGGCGAGGAATTTTCTTCTTGTGATCGGATTGTTTGCAATCGTCTTCGCTGTGGCCGTGGCATTGATAGTCACCCGTACCATTGCAAAACCGCTGGAGGGCATTATCGGATTAATGGGCAAGCTTGCACTGGGCGACGTTAATCTGAGGGCGGAAGTTGATGCCAAGGACGAGGTGGCGGTACTCTCAAGCGCCTTCAACTCCATGGTCGACAATATAAAAGAGTCCGCCATGGCAGCGGAACAACTTGCAAACGGGGATCTAAACGTAGACGTTACTATTAAATCTGAAGAGGATGTTCTCGGCAAAAACGTTTCCCTGATGGTGAGCACGCTAAAAAACCTTCTCGGCGACATGGACAAGCTGTACCAGGAACATAAGGCTGGCGAGATCGATTACGCAATACCGGCAGAAAACTTCTCGGGTGCATATAAACAGGTGGCAACGGGGGTGAACGAAACCGTTTCGCTGCACGTTAATGTTGTGCTGACAATACTTGATATCCTATCTTCCTATGCAGCGGGCGATTTCTCTCCGGTACTTCAAAAACTGCCGGGCAAGCAGATTATTGCGAATGAAAAAATGGATGCTCTGAGAGAGTCCATGAACGAAGTCTCCCGCATTGCAAGGGAAATAGCTTCCGGCAACCTTATTCTCACCGTAAAGGAACGCTCCGCCCAGGATGAGCTCATGAGGGCCCTTGCAGCGATGGTGGTTAGACTGACCAACATAGTCAACGATGTGAAGGCCGCCGCCGGTAACGTCGCCTCAGGCAGTCAACAGATGAGTTCGGTCTCACAGGAGATCTCCCAGGGCGCGACAGAACAGGCGGCATCGGCCGAAGAGGTGTCTTCATCCATGGAAGAGATGGTGTCCAACATCAAACAGAACGCGGACAATGCCCAGCAGACGGAGAAGATAGCCCTCAAGGCCGCCCACGATGCAAAGGAAGGCGGAAGGGCCGTAACGGAAACGGTAACTGCCATGAAAGAGATCGCAGCTAGGATCTCCATTATTGAAGAGATAGCACGGCAGACGAACCTCCTTGCACTAAATGCCGCAATAGAAGCAGCCCGCGCAGGAGAGCACGGCAAGGGTTTCGCCGTTGTCGCGACGGAGGTCCGCAAACTTGCCGAGCGAAGCCAGACCGCGGCCGGTGAGATAGGAAAACTCTCCGGTTCAAGCGTGGAAGTGGCAGAGAAGGCCGGCGAGATGCTCAACATGATCGTTCCCGACATACAGAGGACCGCCGATCTTGTCCAGGAGATCAACGCAGCGAGCAATGAGCAGAATACCGGTGCGGAGCAGATCAACAAGGCCATCCAGCAGCTCGATCAGGTGATCCAGCAGAATGCCTCGGCAACGGAAGAAATGGCATCCACATCGGAGGAATTATCGGGACAGGCTGAAAGGCTGCAGGATACCATTGCTTTTTTTAAGGTAGAAGAAAGCACGGCGGAGGGTAAGAGCATCGGGGGCAAAGAGCTGAAGAGATCTCTCCACCGCTCTGTCCCGAATCCGCCGATCCCCCGGGGTGGAAATGGTGCAGACAAAACGTCGGGTATCACCCTGAACCTCGGCAGCGACCGGACTGACGAAGACTTTGAAAGATTCTGATAATTGCAGGGACAAGGGTTCCGGAGCAACCGGGTAATATTCAGCCAGACCTCCGGAACCCGACGCCCGGCCCATGGTTTTAAGAAAGGAGGAATTATGAGCATTTCATCGACTACCGGCGTAAGGCAATACCTGACCTTCCAGCTTGGAAGTGAGGTCTTCGGAATAGATGTTTTCAATGTGAGGGAAATACTGGAATTCAACTCCGTCACGAAGGTACCGAAAACACCGGATTACATGAGGGGGGTTATCAACCTCCGGGGGAGCGTCGTCCCCGTCCTGGATATGAGGCTGAAGTTCGGGCTTACGGAGACTCAGAAAACCGTGAATACCTGCGTTGTTGTCGTTGAGGTGTCGTTTGACGGAGAGAACATCGTCATAGGCGCCCTCGTCGACTCCGTACAGGAGGTCTTCGAAATGGACTCCAGCCTGATCGAGCCTGCACCCAGGATAGGAAGTCAACTCAGGACCGACTTCATCAATGGCATGGGGAAGAAGGACGACAGCTTCATCATCATCCTCGACATAGCGAAGGTCTTCTCCTTTGAGGAGCTTGCCGGCATAGTGGAGGCAGGCGGGAGCCAGCCCGGCGAGGCAAGGGTGGTGAACGAATAGGCATTAAGACGGCATAACCGGCCCGCCGCTTGTAAGGGGCGGGCTTTTCGTAAGTCCTGGATTGCCATGTCTTGAGCGCTTCACCGTCCGGTTTACCATTTCCGCCTCCCTTTCTGGCGATGCCCCGTATGATCACATGATGGAGAACGCCTGCTGCATCAAGGCGGGCGTGTCGTGGCATGAGCACCTCTGTCGGTAATAGTGACCGGGAACCCTCCCCCTGGCCTCGCATGGACATTCCCGGCCCTTTCTCAATCCATATTACTTTTTTTAAAGGAAAATGAGGTGTCTGATCTTTCTATGGGATTAAGTTATTTTCGGCTGCCCAGCTGCCCAGGAGACACCGGGCTACCTCAGGCTGCCCCAGGAAGAATTAGGCCAAAGGGGTTGGTGGATTGAGTAATTTTCTTATTATCGAATGTCCCCTCGGCTGCTCCACTCTGCGCCGGGATGATAGTTGATCAGCAGTCTGTTGGAATTAGAGACAAGGAATGGTGTACACTACCTTATGAAATTGAGTGACCTGGGCTTCGACCAGTGGTTTGAAGCACATATCAGCGAGTTCCTCCCGGAAGAGGGCGGCATAGCCCGGATATCGGCCGTTGATCGCGGATCGTACCTGATAAGAAATGAATCGAGTGAAGTCCCGGCCGAAATTGCGGGTAAGCTTTCTTACCAGATCGAAAACCCGGTCGAGCTGCCATGTGTCGGAGATTGGGTGACCGTGCAATATCACAATGACGGCACGGCGGCAATTATCCGCCGGGTTTTTCCGCGAAAGACGTTCCTGCGCCGCAAAACCGCCGGCGAGAACGTGGATTTTCAAATGATTGCGGCTAACATAGACACGGCTTTCATTGTTCAATCATGCCATTTTGACTTCAATCCTCACCGCATGGACCGGTACCTGGTAATGGCGGCGGACGGACATGTCGAGCCCATTGTCATTCTCACGAAGACGGACTTGATCACGCAGGATGAATTGGAACAAAAACTTGCGATCATTAGATCCACCGCAACCAGGGCTAAAGTGTTCGCCCTCAGTAATGTCAGCGGTATCGGTTTTGACGAGTTTCAACAGACACTGTCTCCGGGAAAGACATATTGCCTGCTTGGTTCATCGGGCGTCGGGAAGACGACGCTTATCAACCGCCTGATAGGTCAGGACGCCTTTGACACAAAAGCTGTCAGCGGCACGGGAGAAGGCACCCACACGACCTCGCGCCGCCAGCTCATTGTTCTCGATCAGGGTGCAATGTTGATTGATACGCCCGGCATGCGAGAGCTGGGCCTTGTTGGTGCGGGTGATGGGGTCACCATAGGTTTTGAAGACCTTTTCAGCCTTTCCGCAAATTGCCGCTATGCGAATTGCAGCCACGAACACGAGTCCGGCTGTGCCGTCCGAGCTGCGGTAGAAAGTGGTGAATTGAGTGAAGATCGATATTCCAGCTATATCAAGCTCAAGAAAGAGTCGGAGTACCACGAGATGTCATACCTGGACAAACGGAAAAAGGACAAGACCTTCGGACGGTTTATCAAGACAGCGAAGAAGCAGTTGAAGCGCTGAAAGACAAGCACCGAACAATCCACGCCAGCCCTTTCTACGCCTCCCCCAAAGTCGCTTCGAAGAGGAAAAGACTAAAGGCCGTCTCACGCCCGCTTCACCCTTTGGGTTCGCTGGAGGCAGAGAAGAGAGCATGAAGAGGAAACCTTGAAAGAATTGCGGCCAGATCCGGAGAAGACGCGGATCAGGCCGCGGTTGCATCCCGCTATGCGGGACACAAAAAGATAGTCTTGGATGTAATGGGTGAACAGCCGCCCACTTATATTCGTCGAGTGGTTCCCTCCCCTTCACCCAACGTTTCCTAATATATTTTTACAATTTATTTTTTATACAATCCGCAGGCAATTTGTTAAAATCCTTTCAAGCTCAATCCAGAACAGCCTTGTCAACCCCGTAAACTGAGTTAATACCGAAAAAGGCAGGAACACGTCTGCCCTGGGGGCACGAGAGGTTCTTAAGAAATTAAATAACTTTTCAATACCGCTCAAGCGTCTTAGGCAAGGGGAACCAATAGTTTCTTACTTTCTTAAGAGTCCCCTGGCTGCCCTGGAATCTGAGACGACCGAAGGCACGGTTGTTATTGACATTTCCGGGGCAGCGGAATACCATTGAATCAATACACCATCCGTAATCATCGTTGCTCGCTCAGATATGCAAGAAGCTGAATAGCACCTATTGATACTCTTGAATCGACCGGCACGTCGCAATTGAAATATT
>JAQVWF010000034.1 GCA_028698615.1 Syntrophorhabdaceae bacterium | reverse complement strand
GTTTATTGTAAATTAGTTGATCATCAAAAGACAATGAAGACCATCTTTTTCGACAAAAAAATATTTTCCTGGTGTCTCTTTGACTTCGCCAACTCAAGCTATTCGGCGGTCATTTCGGCGGTGGTCTTCCCTGTATACTATGCGACCGTGGTGGTCGGTAACGATGCCAATGAGGGCGATGCCTGGTGGGGGAGGGCCATATCGCTGAGCATGGCCTTTGTTGCCGTCAGCTCCCCTTTTCTGGGAGGCATCTCGGACCATGCCAGGGCAAAGAAAAAATTTCTCCTTCTCTACACCATGCTGTGCGTTCTCGCAACCGCCTTCCTTGGCTTTGTGGACAAGGGCATGGCGATGGCAGGGTTTTTCCTCGTCGTCCTGGCCAATATAGGCATGGAAGGGGGCATCGTCTTTTACAATTCCTTCCTCAACGACATAGCGGATAACGAACATCAGGGCAGGGTTTCGGCCTGGGGATATGCGACGGGCTATCTCGGGTCCATCGTTTCCCTCATCCTGGCATTGTGGCTATTGAAGGCGGATCATATCACCCTCGTATGGCCCATGGTAGCTGTCTTCTTCGCGGCATTTTCCCTTCCCGCCTTCGCCTTTCTTCCCCCCGACGGAGGGAAGGGGGAGAAACTGGCAAAGGCCGCGCGGGATGGCTTTGCGACGACATGGAGCGTCCTGAAAAGGATGTGGTCGGACAGGGATCAGCGCAGGTTCCTCCTGGCCTACTTTCTCTACGAGGACGGAGTCAATACGGTCATTGTCTTTTCAAGCATCTTCGCGGCCACTACGCTCGGTTTTACATCGGAAGAACTTATCGTCCTTTATCTCGTCGTACAGATCACAGCCCTGGCCGGGGCATTCCTCATGGCAAGGCCAATAGACTACTGGGGCCCGAAAAAGGTCGTGTCCCTCTCTCTGGTGCTCTGGGTCCTTGTGACCGTCCTTGTCTATTTCATATACGGCAAGCCCTTTTTCTTTGCCGCGGCATCCCTGGCCGGCCTTGGTCTCGGCACGATCCAGGCGGCTACGCGCGCCTTCTTTGCCCAGTTCATTCCGCGGGGGGACGAGTCGAAATATTTCGGGGTTTACAGCCTTGTGGGCAAGACATCGGCGGTCGTTGGCCCCCTCATCTTCGGGACCGTATCGTCGCTGGCACGAAACCAGCGCCCGGCGGTAGCTGCAATATCAATCCTCTTCGTGACAGGCCTCATCATCCTTCAGACAGTGCGGGGAGGGGGGGAGAATGTGAAACAGTCTTCTCAATAATCTTCTTTCTTGAATTCCCTTTTGATGATGTCTTTCAGGGATGCGGTTATGTCTTTGCCTTCGTAGGCTATGCGGTAGAGTTCTTCAGTTATGGGCATGTCCACGCCGAGCTTGCCGGCCAGGTTGTAGACGGCGTTGATCGTGTAGTAGCCCTCGACGACTGTTTTCTGGGAGGCTATGATGTCGGAGGATTTCCTTCCTGAAGCCAGTTCCATACCGAAGATCCTGTTCCTGCTGAGATTTCCGTATGATGTGAGAATGAGGTCGCCCATGCCGGACAGGCCCATAAAGGTGCTCTCCCGGGCGCCAAGCACAATGCCAAGGCGTTTTATCTCGGCAAGCGCTCGCGTGGTGAAGGCGGCCTGGGTGTTCATGCCGAAATTGAGCCCGTCGATGATACCCGAGCCGATGGCCATGACATTCTTCAAGGCCCCCCCTAGCTCGACACCTGTTATGTCGTCAAGACGGTATACCCGGAAAAACTCGCTGTGGATCTCTTCCTGCAGATTGAATGAAAAGTCCATGTTCTTTGAGGCGACAACAGCGGCCGTAAAAAGGCCCCGGGCCACTTCCATGGCGAAAGAGGGGCCGGACAGGGTTGCTATGTTCTCACCGGCGGATCCTGTTATCTCCTCGATCACCTCATTCATGAGCTTCAAAGTGGGCAGCTCGATGCCTTTGGTCAGGATGAGGATCTTCTTGTTCCGGAGCTTTGCGGCGATGGGCGTCAGGGTGTTGCGAAGGGCAAAGGACGGTGTTGCCACCACAATGGTATCGGCAAAGTCTATCACCTCGTCGATGTCGCTCGTATAACCGATTGCGCTGTCGAGTTTGAATCCGGGAAGGAAGGCGGTGTTCTCCCGGCGTTCACGAAGTCCGGGCAGGAGTTCCTTTTCAAATACCCACAGGAGTATGCTTTTGCCCGTTCGGGCAAGGTGGATGGCGAAGGCTGTTCCCCATGCGCCGGCCCCGATGACGCCTATCCTCATTCGTTTCCGTCCACGATCTCGACACCCTCTATCAACTCGCCTTCTTCCACGATGGCGACGCCGCTTATAACCTCGCCTTCGCGCAGCCCCATGAGCTTGACGCCGAGGCCGCCGCGTTTCTGCACGGGTATGTTGCTTGAACGGAACCTGATGGTCCTGCCGGTGTCGGTGACAAGAATGACGTCTTCCTTCTCGCTCAGACGGTTGAGACTCACCACGCTGCCGTTCTTTGTGCCGGACCTGACGTTGATGATGCCCGAACCGCCGCGCGCCTGCAGGCGATAGTCGGAGCAGGGTGCGCATTTCCCGTAGCCTTTCTGAGTAACCGTGAAGATGGTGCAGGTCTCGTCAACCGGCTCCACAGCGACCACCTCGTCGGAGGCTTTTTTAAAGCGTATGCCGCGGACGCCGTACGCCGATCTGCCCATGGGCCGTATCTCGTTCTCGTTGAATCGTATTGCAAGGCCGAATTTAGTGCCTATCATGATCTCGCCATTTCCCATTGTCTCGAAGACGCTGATGAGGCTGTCGTCATCGGGCAGGGTGATGGCCTTTATGCCTGCAGACCTGATGTTCCTGAGGAGATCGAGGCTGAGTCTCTTCACGTGACCCTTCTTCGTCGTGAAAAAGAGGAACCTGTCTTCGGCATAGTCCTTGACGTGGGCGACCGCCGTGATGCGCTCGTTCTTCTCGAGATTAATGAGGTGGACGACGGGTTTGCCCTTTGAGGTAAGGGAAGCTTCGGGTATGGTGTGGACCCTCACCGCGTGGACCTTGCCCGTGTTGGTGAAGAAGAGTATGTTCGAGTGAGTGGATGCGATGTAGAGGTGGTCCACGAAGTCCTCTTCACGCACCACGATGCCGGTCCTTCCCTTTCCGCCCCGCATCTGATTCCTGTACTGGTCGAGGGATGTTCTCTTGATGTATCCCTTGTTGGTGATCGTTACCACGACCTCTTCCTCTTTGATCATGTCCTCGAGTGTTATCTCGGGAAAGTAATCGACGATCTCCGTAAGCCGCTTGTCGCCGTATTTGTCACGGATCTCCAGGAGCTCTTTCTTCACGATGTCGACAAGGAGGTCTTCGTTGGCCAGGACCAGCCTGAGACGGTCGATCTCGTCGGAGGTGTTCTTGTGATCGTCGAGGATCTTCGTCCGTTCCAGGGAGGTCAATTTCTGGAGGCGCATCTCGAGAATGTTCGTGGCCTGTCTTTCGGAGAAGGAGAAGCGTGCGATGAGGGCCCCCCGTGCTTCCGGAGTATTGGCCGCCGCCTTGATAATGGCGATGACCTCATCTATGTTATCGAGGGCGGTCTTCAGACCTTCCAGGAGATGGAGCCGGTCGAGCGCCTTGTTCAGTTCGAAGGTGGATCTCTTTCTGACGATGTCCTTACGGAACTCGACGAACTCGTGGAGCATCTCCTTCAGGTTGAGAAGCCTTGGTTCGTTGTCGACGATGGTAAGGAAGATGATGCCGAAGGTTGTCTGCAGCTGGGTGTGTTTATAGAGCTTGTTCAATATGGGAATCGCTATCTCACCTTTTTTGAGGTCGATGACGATCCGCATGCCCTCCCTGCTTGATTCATCCTTGATGTTGGAGATACCTTCGATCCTTTTTGTGTTGATCAATTCGACGATATTCTCGATGAGGCGCGCCTTGTTCACCTGGTAAGGTATCTCGGTGATGATTATGGACTCTCGTCCGTCTTTTTTCCTTGTTTCGATATCCGCTTTGGCGCGAAGGATGATATGTCCCCTGCCATTCCGGTAGGCTTCGACTATCCCCTGCCGGCCGTAGATGATGCCCTGGGTCGGAAAATCCGGCCCCGGTATGATGTCCATAAGCTCCGCGAGAGGGATGTCTGAATTCTCGATAAAGGCTATAAGGCCATCGATGACCTCCGTCATGTTGTGGGGCGGTATGTTCGTGGCCATGCCGACGGCTATTCCCGATGAGCCGTTTACAAGGAGATTGGGTATCCTTGATGGAAGGACAAGGGGCTCCACAATGGTTTCGTCATAATTCGGCCTGAATAAGACTGTATCCTTTTCAAGGTCTTTGAGGATCTCTTCCGCGATGCGGGAGAGGCGAACCTCTGTATAACGCATGGCGGCGGGGGAGTCGCCGTCCACGGAGCCGAAGTTACCCTGGCCGTCCACCAGGGGATAGCGAAGGGAAAATTCCTGCACCATCCTTGTGATGGCATCGTAGACCGCCTGATCGCCGTGAGGATGGAACTTGCCTATGACATCACCGACAACCCTGGCCGATTTTTTGTAGGGTTTGTCGTGGGTGTTGTTCAATTCGTACATTGCATAGAGTATTCTTCGATGAACGGGCTTCAATCCGTCCCTGATATCCGGCAGCGCCCGGCCAATAATAGTGCTCATGGCATAGTCGAGATAAGAGCGCTTCATCTCCTCTTCTATCGGGATGGTGACGACAGATGACTGCATGGTGATCCTCCGAACTGGTTCTTTAAAGTTTCGTCTAATGTAACATATTCCGGGGGGGGTGTAAATGCGGGAAACCAGCGGGGGGAAAGAAAATCGCGCAGACGCCTTCACAATTGGCGTCATCCCGATAGAGCCGCACATGCAATACCTATTTGCAAGAACCAGTTGACAATCACACGAGCATCGTGGAAAATAGTGGCAATGAAATACCTGACCGTCATCGCCGTTGGGCTGTCTCTTGCCTTGTTCCTGCCTTCCTGCGGCAAGGAGGCGAAGAACCTCAAGGAGGAACTGCGGGTCATAAAGGAAGAGAACAATTTCCTCAAGGCTGAAAATATCGCCCTCAAGAAAGAGGTCGAGGAACTGTACAGGAGATTGGAGGAAAGGGAAAAGGCCAGGACGGCACCTGGGGTGCCCGCAAAACCCGATGCGCTGAGGAAGGAAACGAAGCCCGCCGCACCGGATAAGCCCTCCGACAAGACTGAAAGTCCCGACGCGGAAAGGACAAAGAGGCCGTCATCCGATAGACCGCGATGATCCGGGGATTTCAGGTGCTTTGAACCACACGGCAGCAGGATCATCCCAAAAAATATAGATGGACCGTAAGAGGAACATATCCCTTCTCGTGGAGTACGACGGGACGAACTACCATGGCTGGCAATGTCAGCCCAATGGTGTCACCGTTGAGGAGACCTTGAAGACCGCCGTTGAAAGGATACTCGACCACCCCGTCACGATTTACAGCGCCGGGAGGACCGACGCGGGCGTGCATGCATTCGGCCAGGTTGTCAATTTCATCACCGAAAAGGGGATCGATCTCACCGGGATAGAGCGCGGATTGAACAGCATGCTGCCCTTCGATATCCGGGTAAGGTCGGCCGTGGAACGGGACCTTTCGTTCCATGCCCGTTACTCTGCCAGGAGCAAGACCTATCTCTACAGTATCCACAACGCACCCCGGCATTCCCCCTTTACGGTACGGTACTCATGGCATGTGCCTTACCCCCTCGACGGAGCGCTTATGAACACGGCGGCCCGGTCGATGGTGGGGATGCGGGATTTCGCCTCTTTCAAGAAGAAGAAGGAGCCCTATCGCAGCTGCGAAAGAGAGGTCCTCAGGGCCGCGGTGAAAAGGCGGGGTGATTTCATTTACATAATCGTCGAGGCGACGGGATTCCTGCGGTACATGGTCCGCAATATCGTGGGCACTCTCCTGCTGGTAGGGAAGGGAAGGATCTCGGTTGAGGAGTTCGAGGCGATCATCGGCGCAAAGGACCGGGACAGTGCCGGCCCCACGGCTCCTCCGCAAGGACTTTTCCTTAGAAGGATAAAGTATTAGGAAGAAGTCGCAGGTCGCACGCTTAAGACCTTCAAAGACGCAATGGGGTCTTTGCTTCTGACGCGTGACATGCCCGTTGAGCACATTTTTCGTGTGTGCTGAGGTAAGAAAACCTCTAAGTGGGAGAACGACGTGAACCAATACAGACTTGCCGCCACAGCCGCTTTTGGTCTTGAATGGATTGTTGCCCGGGAGCTGAAAGGCCTGGGATTCCGGGAGACTGTTGTCGAGAACGGTCGGGTCTCCTTTGCGGGCGGGGAAAAGGACATTGCGAAATGCAACATATGGTTGAGGACGGCCGACAGGGTTCTTATCGAGATGGCGCGGTTTTCCGCTTCCGATTTCGAGGAGCTTTTTCAGGGAGTCCTCGCCGTTCCCTGGGAGGAGATGGTGCCTTTGACCGGCGCCGTCCACGTTACGGGCAAATCGGTGCGGTCGAAACTCTCCAGCGTTCCCGCATGCCAGTCGGTAGTGAAGAAGGCCGTCATCGAGGGAATGAAAAGGAAGCATCGCGCCGGGGTCTTTAACGAAACAGGACCGCGTTTCGGCATAGAGGTATCGCTGAACAAAGACGTGGTGACGATAGACATGGACACCACGGGCCCGGGGCTCCACAAAAGGGGATACCGGACGGGTGCCGGTGAGGCCGCTATCAAAGAGACCCTCGCTGCAGGGCTCGTGTACCTGAGCCGCTGGAAACCGGGAGCCGCCCTTGCCGACCCTTTTTGCGGGTCCGGCACCATCGCCATCGAGGCGGCAATGATAGGAAGAAATATCGCTCCCGGCATTACCCGCCGGTTTGCCTCCGAGGAGTGGCCCTTCATGCCTGCGGAGATATGGGAGGATGCAAGACGGGAGGCCGCAGGCCTGGCAAACAGGGACAAGCTCCATATCCTTGCGTCCGATATCGATGAGACTGTCATCTCGAAGGCCCGGCGCAATGCCCGGCATGCGGGGGTGCTTTCAGCGATCGACCTTTCGACGCGCGATTTCAAAGATTTCCCCTTTGGCGGGGAGGGGGGGGTTGTCGTGAGCAATCCGCCCTATGGAGAGCGTTCAGGGGACAGAAGAACGGCAATAGAATTGGCCAGGGATATGGGTGCCGTCTTCACCCGCAGTCCCGCATGGTCTTTCTTCATCCTCACAGGATTCGAGGAATTCGAGAAGCACTACGGAAGACACGCCGACAGCAATCGAAAGCTCTACAACGGCAGGATAAAGTGTTATCTCTATGGGTACTTCGGGTCCGCCGGAAGCAGGTAAAGGGTAAAAGGTTTTCCGTCATACCGGCGAAGGCCGGACCACCCATCACCTCTTATCCTGCCCTATCTCCGCCGTGCAATGTGCGCACTTCGTTGCCTTTTCGGGGATAGTCGACAGGCAGTAGGGGCATTCCTTTGTGTCGGGTTCCGCCGGGACGGGTGCTTTTTTCACCCTGTTGATGTTCTTTATGAGGATGAACACAGAAAGGGCGACGACGAGGAAACTGATCAAAGTGTTGATGAAGAAGCCGTAATTTATTGTTACGGCGCCAGCCGCTTTTGCTTGAGCCAGCGTCGCGTATGGCCCCAGGGCCTTGCCCTCCTTCAAGACCGCGAAGAGATTGGTGAAATCGATATTACCCAGGAGAAGCCCGACGGGCGGCATGATGATGTCATCGACGAGGGATTTCACTATGGCCACAAAGGCGGCGCCGATGATAATGCCGACGGCCATATCGACCACGTTGCCTCGCATGATAAACTCTCGGAATTCCTTTCCCATAAATACCTCCCTGAATCCATATTGCGTGTTAAGGACATCTTACCTCATTGCCCGGCGCCTGAGGTCAAAAAGGATACCTGCTGAAGACCGTGTTTCAGACCTTCTTTATCGTGTATTTCCTCGTTCCCAACCCGATCTTCTCGGCGTGGTCAAGCTGGATGTTCCAGTCGATGTCAGGGAAGAGGGAGCGCCATTTATCCTCGCCGGAATGAAGGGTGTGCCGGATGGCGGTGCACGGCAGAGACGTCTCGTTGTTGACCATGTCGCAGGATGCGGCGTCGATGGCCACGGGATCGTCTGACGCAAGGATGCCGATGTCCCTGACTATGGGGGCGTCATTGTGGGGATAGCAGTCGCACGCCGGGCTTACCTGGACGACGAAGTTGATGAAGAGCGATCTTTTCGTCTTATCCGTCAGGGTGCCCAATGCGTATTCGATCATCTTCTTCTGGAAGGTGTCGGGGGATTCGTTCCACTCTATCTCGATGGCGTGAAAAGGACAGATGAGGGTGCATTCCCCGCATCCGATGCATTTGGTGCCGCTGATGGAGGCCTTCTTCGATGCCACCGAGATGGCCCCGGCGGGACAGTAGCCCTGGCAGAGCTTGCATCCCTTGCATTTCTTTGCATTGACCCTGGGTGAGACTGTCGAATGCTGGACCAGTTTGCCTTCCCTCGTGGCACATCCCATGCCCAGGTTCTTGAGACAACCTCCGAACCCGGAAAGCTCGTGGGCCTTGAAATGTGTCACGGCCACGAGGGCGTCGGCGTCGGCGATCTCCTTCGCTATATGTACCTCTTTCAGTATCTCTCCCTGTATGGGCACCCTTGTTCCGCTCGTGCCGCGCAGACCGTCGGCTATCACTATGGGGCACTCCACGCAGGAGTAATCGAAACCATTATGGATTGCCGTCGTGAGATGACTGACGGTGTCGCTTCGTGAACCTGTGTAGAGGGTATTGGTGTCCGTGAGGAACGGTCTGCCTCCGGCTTCTTTGACCCGTTTCGCTATGGTGCGCAAAAAAACGGGCCGCAGGTATGCCGTATTGCCCAATTCGCCGAAGTGCACTTTAATGGCGACGAGGTCGTTCTTTCTGATCCTATCGTGCGACTTCGCTGCGTTCATCAGGTCGACAAGTTTGTCGAGAAGGTTGCGATTCGGCGTCGTTCGCAGATCTGCAAAATAGACCATGCTCATCAGAAGCTCCTTTTTTATTCCCTTTACAGGGAAATTATGTTAGAAGTAAGGCAATTTTGTCAACAATTAAAGGAGGTTCACCGGATGCTAAATCTTTCTGATAAACATGGCATGATACAGAAGATCGCTGAAAAGTTGGCTAAAGAGAAAGTAGCCCCCAGGGCAAAAGAGATCGATTCCACGGGTGCGTTCCCCTGGGACCTCGTGGATATCTATAAGAAGCATGGTTTCTTATACCTCATGCTGCCCGAGAAGTTCGGCGGCCTCGATGGCGACATCACGTCGCTGTGCCTTGTCATCGAAGAACTGGCGAAGGTGTCCGGAGCGTCCTCTCTCATTCCTCTGGCGCATAACGTGGGTGTCATGCCCATCATGGTAGCCGCGAACGAGGCACAGAAGGAATACATTTACAGCAAGCTGTGCGAGCCTGACAAGTTGTATGTCGTCGCCTTTGCACTAACCGAGCCCGACGCAGGCTCCGATGCTTCCCACATGAGAACGACCGCGGTGAAGGAAGGCGACCACTACTACCTCAATGGGAAGAAATCGATGATCACCAATGGCGCAAATGCCCAGTTTTTTTCGGTCTTTGCCTCGACGAACCCGGCCAAACGGACGCAGGGCATCTCGGCCTTCTATGTTGAGAAGGACTATCCGGGCGTCATCATCGGCAAGAGCGAGGACAAGATGGGTATGATAGGCTCGGATATCACCGAGATCATATTCGACAATGTCCGTTTGGAAAAGGAAAACCTGATGGGCAAAGAGGGGCAGGGGTGGGATATCGCCATGTCGACCCTCAATCTTTCCCGTCCCGCCGTAGGGGCACAGGCAGTGGGGATCGCCCAGGGTGCCCTCGATTTTGCCGTTGAATATGCGTGGAAGAGGGTACAGTTCGGACAAAAACTGGCCGATTTCGAAGGCATCCAGTTCATGGTGGCCGACATGGCCACAGGGGTCGAGGCCGCGAGAGCCCTCGTTTATGACGCGGCGCACCTTCTTGACATGAAGGTTTACGAGAGGGACAAGATGAGCGCCATCGGTGTCGACAAGCTTTCGGCCATGGCGAAGGTCTATTCAGCCGATGTGGCAATGAAGGTCACGACGGATGCGGTGCAGATACTGGGCGGGTATGGCTACACCAAGGAATATCCGGTAGAGCGGATGATGCGCGACGCTAAGGCCACCCAGATATACGAGGGAACGAACCAGGTCCAGAGAGTTGTAATAGCACGGGATATCTTCAGGAACAGAATGGGGTGAAGAGGATCTGAAGCGCTTGAACGGGGCCTTTATCCCATCTTTTCAACGAACTCAAAGATCGGAATAGCGGATAATGTTGTAATCTCTACGGTGCCCCGGGCGCCGAGCTCGGTGGATACCCGGGCGATCGTTTCGTTGTCGGGAGCCTCTACAATATTGATGAAATCATACATGCCCAGGGTGGCGTACTGGGCAAGAACCTTGGCGCCCATCTTTTCGATCTCCTGATCGACCTCTCTGATACGCTCGGGATTGTTCTTGATCGTTTTTCTGCCTTCATAGGTCAATTTGCTCACGAGTATGTATATCGGCATGTGGTCACCCCCCCTTTTTTTCTCAAAATATTATAATAGGGCCTGTCGCAATGCAACACGTTTTTCTATGACACCGCCGCCTGCAACGATATCGTCATGGTAGAGCACCACCGACTGGCCCGGTGTGACGCCGTCCACGGGCTCCTGGAACCTTACGGACAGGGTGTCGTCCCGAAGCACGCAGGAACAGGGCTTGTCGGGCTGGCGGTAGCGCACCCTGGCCGAGATGCCCTCGTTCACAGGGTAACGAATGGAGACGGCGCCGGCCGTGAGCGCATAACTCTCAAGATCCTTTTTCGTTCCCACCACGATGGTGTTCTCGTCGGCACGGATGTCGACAACATAGAGTGCTTCTCCGTAAGGAACATTTATGCCCCGGCGCTGCCCGATAGTGAAGAGGTGCACGCCTTCATGGTACCCGAGCAATGTGCCGTCACGGAGGAATATGCGCCCCCGTTCGGGTCTGATGAAACGAGAAAGGAAATCCCCGTACCTGCCTCCGGGGATGAAACAGATGTCCTGACTTTCGGGAGACCGGGGGAGGCACAGGCCTTCCCTGCGGGCAAGACTGTGCAATCCCTCCTTCGTATACTGCCCAAGGGGAAAGACTGTTCGCTCCAGTGCCTCCTTATCGATGGAGTAAAGGAAGTAAGACTGGTCCTTGCTCGGATCGTTCCCTTTCTTGAGAAGGATATCCCCATTGCGGCGCTCCGTGGAGGCGTAATGTCCCGTTGCGATCATGTCGGCACCCATTGCGATGGCCTTCTCGTAAAAGGCGCCGAACTTTATGAAACGGTTGCAAAGAATGCAGGGATTCGGAGTAGTGCCGCGCCGGTATCCGTCTATGAACGGCTCCACGACTCTCTCCGTAAAAACATCGCTCAGGTCGATCACGTGGTGGGGCAGGGAAAGATAGCGGCAAAGATCCCGTGCGCCAGACGCGGCGGATGTCGAAGCACACCCGGCGAGATCCCACCCGTCGAAGAGGGGTCCGTCGAAGAGAGTGAAGGTCACCCCGACCACCCGGTGCCCCGCTTTCTTCAGCAAATAAGCCGCGAGAAAGCTGTCGAACCCCCCGCTCATGGCGACAAATACCGTTTCCATTAGCCATCATACCACAAACACGGAGACGGTTGAAACTTCAGCGGTATTGTAGTATCATCATCCAACAACACGGAGGTTGTATGAACAAAAAATCAAAAATCTTCTTAAGCCTGTTCCTTGTGTCCGTTTTTCTCTTCGGGATCTACGTCGGAGCCCAGGGGAAAAGGACGGCGCAGGGTGCGGAAAGCAAGGAGATATACGAATACCTGAGAACATTCTCCGACGTTATCGATCTCGTCAAACGCAATTACGTGGAGGACGTGAAGGACAAGGACATCGTTTATGCGGCGATCAAGGGGGTGCTTGAATCCCTCGATCCCCATTCATCGTTTCTTCCGCCGGATATGTACAAGGAAATGCAGACCGATACCAAGGGTGAGTTCGGGGGCATCGGCATCGAGATTACCATCAAGGACGGTTTCCCGATAGTCATCACCCCCATAGAGGATACCCCGGCGTTCAAGGCGGGCATGAAAGCGGGTGATCATATCGTAAAGATCGACGGGAAGCCGGCGAAGAACATGGGGCTCCTGGATGTGGTGAAGCTCATCAGAGGCCCGAAAGGCAAGGCCGTCACGCTGACGGTGGCCCGGGAAGGGACGCAGGGCCTGAAGGAATACACCGTGGTGCGCGATATCATCTTCGTAAAGAGCGTCAAGTTCAGGATGCTTTCCGATGAATATGGCTATATCCGGCTCGCACAGTTCCAGGAGAAGACCTCGAAGGACCTCGACAACGCCCTCAAGGAGCTTGAGAAAAGCAACAGGGGCCAGCCATTGAAAGGCCTGATCCTGGATCTCAGGAATGATCCGGGCGGACTTCTCGAACAGGCGGTCGAGGTATCGGACAAATTCCTTTCTGAAGGCGTCATTGTCTCCATAGAAGGAAGGGGCGGCAAGAAGAATCCCGATGACAGTAAAATGAAGTTCTATGCGCAGAAGAAGGGCAGGAAGTTCCTCGGTCCCATGGTCGTTCTCGTGAATGAAGGCAGCGCAAGCGCATCCGAGATCGTCGCGGGAGCCCTTCAGGATTATAAACGCGCCATCATCGTGGGGACAAAGAGTTTCGGAAAGGGTTCGGTACAGACGATATTTCCCCTCGGCGACGGCTCGGCCGTGAGGCTGACGACGGCGAAATACTATACACCGAAAGGCCGGTCGATACAGTCCGAAGGCATCGCCCCCGACATCACCGTGGAGAGCACTTTTGTGAAGTCGAAGGAAAAGGTGACCCCCATTACGGAAAAAGACCTGGAAAAGAAGAACAACAGTAAGCCTGTGGTAAAGAGACCCGAGGATTTCAGGGTCAAGAACCTTGAAGATGAGGATTTCCAGCTCTACATGGGTTTCCAGATCCTGAAGAGTTGGGAGGCGCTCAGGGGCAGGACCTCCTGACGCTTGTCACGGCAGGCAAGAACGGGTGAGATCGCCGCAGGTTTTGCCCGTTTTTTTTCCACACAGGAGTTTCATCTGGAGCTTGTTTTTACGGTAAGGTTTATTTGTTATTACGCCCGTTACGGCGTTCTTCAATCACACTCGAAGGGGAGGGTACATGAGGCCGATAGAGATCAAACCGGATATTTACTGGGTTGGGGTGATCGATTGGGCTGTCCGGGATTTTCACGGTTATGTCACACAGAACGGCACGACGTACAATAATTATCTCATCATGGATGACGAGGTCACCCTGCTGGACACCGTTAAACATGACTTCGACGCGACAGCGGTGGAGAACATCAGGCGTGTCGTCGATCCCTACCGGATCAAGAACATCGTTATAAACCACATCGAACCGGATCATGCAAGCAGCATCGCGACGATCATGGAGTACACTCCCGATGCAACGATCTTCATCACAGATAGAGGAAAGAAGGGCCTTGATCGCCATTTCGATACATCGCGGTGGAGGTTCAGGGTAGTCAAGAGCGGCGACAGCCTGAAGACGGGGAAGTATACTCTGACGTTCCTTGAAACGCCGATGCTTCACTGGCCAGATTCCATGGTGACTTATGTAAAAGAGGCCAGGCTTCTCATATCACAGGACGCCTTTGGTCAGCACATGGCCTCTGCCGCCAGGTTCGATGATGAGTTTTTTGCATGCCATTCCCAATTCGAGCTCGACGACGCCATTATGGACTATTACGCCAACATCCTCATGCCTTTCGGGAAGCTCATCCAGGCGAAGATAGAGGAGATAGTGAAACTGGGGTTGGAGATCGACATGATAGCCCCTGATCACGGCATCATATGGAGGAAGGACCCGGGCTATATCATACAGAGGTACCTCGATCTTGCGAGGGGGAAGGCCGATCTGTCTGCCGTCATCATCTATGATACCATGTGGCACTCAACGGAGCTCATGAGCGACCCCATTATGAACGGCGTCACGGACGAGGGTGTGCCGTGCAAGGTGATAAAGCTCAGGTCGACGCCGATGAGTCAGGCTATAAAGGAGTTCTGGAGGTCGCGAGGCTGTCTTATCGGCACCCCTACCATAAACAATGTCATGTTCCCGTCGATCGCCGAGTTCCTCTATCACCTTGCCGGACTGAGGCCGAAGGACAGGATCATCGGCGGGTTCGGCAGTTATGGTTGGGGAGGCGGGGCGGTCAAAGACGCCTACGCCAGATTCCAGCAGATGGGGCTTGAAATAGTCGAGCCGGGGCTTCAGGTAGTGTACAAGCCGTCCGCGGAAGACATGGATAAGTGTTATGAGTTCGGTCGGGCGTTCGCCAGGCGCCTGAAGGAGTATCACGAGAAGTTCCAGGAAGTCTCATGATATTTGTGTTCATAAAAAGACGGAGGAAACATGTCAAAAAGTGAAAAGAACCTCGAAGAAGCATTTGCCGGCGAGTCGCAGGCCAACAGGAAATACCTCGCTTTCGCGAAGAAGGCCGACGATGAAGGTTTCAAACAGGTAGCGAAACTTTTCAGGGCGGCAGCGGAGGCCGAGACCATTCATGCCCACAATCATCTCAGAGAACTCAAGGGCATAAAGAGCACCAAAGAGAACCTTATGGAAGCCATCGGCGGGGAGACTCACGAGTTCAGATCCATGTATCCGGCAATGATCGAAGAGGCGAAGGCGGAAGGGAACGCGGGCGCCGTGAGGACCTTTCAGTTCGCGAACGACGTTGAAATTGTCCATGCCGGGCTCTATCAGAAGGCACTCGACACACTCGGCAAGAACGAAGATGCGGATTACTGGGTCTGCAAGGTGTGCGGCAATACCGTGGAAGGCGAGCCGCCCGATGAATGCCCTGTGTGCAAGGCCAGGAAGATGGCTTTTTACAAGGTGGCCTGATATCTATATGTTAGACGACGCGCCGGGAAGCATTGGTGGGCGTTCCCGGTGTGCTTCTCGCGGGGGAATATGTGCGACTTCTTGTAATCAATGGCAGTCCGAGAGTAGGGGGCAATACGGACCTCCTCGTTGCGTCGGCCTTGAAAGATATCGACCGGCACTCCCACCGGGTCGATATCTTCCGGCTCAATGATATGGACATAAGACCCTGTCAGAACTGCGGGGGGTGTACCGATACCGGGGTGTGTGTCCTTGAGGACAGGATGCAGCAGATCTATCCTTCCCTGAGGAAAGCGGACAGGATCATCCTTGCGTCCCCGATCTATTTCCTTGGATTGTCGGCCCAGACGAAGACCATGATCGACCGTTGCCAGCCCCTGTGGTGCGAGAAATACATCCATAATATGCCGCTCCATGGAACCATGCACCGCAAGGGCCTTCTCATACTCGTCGGCGGCATGAAGAAACAGATAGGCGCCGATTGTTCGGCCGCGACGGCCACGGCGTTTTTTCGGAGCGTAAGCGTCGAAGAGCACAAGACCCTGACCTACCTGGGCATAGACTCAAGGGGCGCCATCCTTTCGCACCCAACGGCCCTTGAGGACGTCTCCGAGGCTGCAAGGAACCTGACGGCCCATTAGAGGGGACAGGACAATAGGATCCGTTGAAGGTGTAACCTGTGTGTCCGGGCCGTACCGTACTTTTTTACCCTTTACTCTTTATTACTCGCATAGTATAAACAAACGGAAAATGAAAGGTTTGCGATCATGAGTGAAGAACTGTTTCCCGTGACGGCTCTTGATGAGGGACAGGAGGCGACGGTGCGCCTTCTCTCTGGAGGCGAGGCCCTGACGGGGCGTCTCTCGGCAATGGGAATCATTCCGGGGACGAGGATCAAGCTTCTCAGGAAGAGCCGGGGGCAGATCATTGTCCTTGCGTCTGATACCCGTGTCGCTCTCGGCAAGGGCCAGGCAGAGAAGATACTCGTCAAGAGGGAAAGGTTCTACGAAGGACAGAACCTGCCCGAGCCGGGGCGGAGCCTTCTCGTTGCCCTGGCGGGACAGCCGAACGTGGGCAAAACGACGGTCTTCAACCTTCTGACCGGTCTTTCGCAGCACATCGGTAACTGGCCGGGAAAGACGGTGGAGCGCAAGGAAGGCGTGCACAGGGCAAAGGACACGGAGATCAGGTTTGTGGACCTGCCCGGGACGTACAGTCTCAGCGCCTATTCCGAGGAGGAGAGGGTAACGCGGGAGTTTCTCATCCACGAGCACCCCGATATAACGGTCCTCTTCGTAAACGCATCCGCGCTGGAAAGAAGCCTCTATCTCCTGACGGAGCTTCTCCTGTTAAGGTCACCCGTCATCGTGGCCGTCAACATGCTCGATGTCGCCGAGGCCCAGGGGGTAAGGATAGACACGGGGGCGATTCACGCATCCCTCGGTCTGCCCGTGGTCTCAACGGTGGCGACGAAAAACAGGGGTATCAAGGAACTCCTTGATGAGATCCTGAAGATCGCCGAAAGCACCGAGGGATACAACCCCAAGATCCCCCGGGTGACGGAGGACCACCGCGATATATATCTGAGGATATCCGAACTTGTCAGGGAACATGTTCCCTTGCCCTATACAGTCGAATGGGTGGTGACGAAGCTGATGGAAGGCGATTCCGAGGTCACCGAATCCTTTCACGGGATCGTCCCCGGTCATATCTGGAACGAGATACAGACATTGCTTGTCGAGCACGAAGATGCCCTGCGGGCCGTCGTGGGCGGACGGTACGATTGGATAGAGGAGGCGACACGGGCCGCAGTGTCGAGGTTCAAGCGCGGACAGGTCCTGATGACGGACCGCATAGACCATGTCCTGACACGGCCCTCGACGGGCATACCGGTTCTCCTCGCCATCCTTGCGATCGTTTTCCTCGTCACTTTCGCTGTGGGGTACCCGCTTCAGGGTTACCTGGAATCCACGGTCCGTTCCCTGGGTTCGGCTGTGGAGGGGGCGCTCGCGAGCGAGCCGCAGTGGATAAAGGGGCTTCTCGTTACCGGGATCATAGGCGGGGCAGGCTCCGTCCTCACGTTCGTCCCCATCCTATTTATATTCTTCTTTGCCATGTCTTTTCTGGAGAACGTGGGATACATGGCCAGGGCCGCGTTTGTCATGGATAGGTTCATGCATATTATCGGCCTGCACGGGAAGAGCTTTCTGCCCATGTGCCTGGGATTCGGATGCAACGTGGCATCCGTTCTCGGTGCACGGATAGTGGAGTCTAGAAAAGCCAGGCTCCTCACCATATTCCTCACCCCTCTCGTCCCCTGCACGGGACGGCTCGCTGTGATAACCTTCGTTACTGCGGCCGTCTTCGCCGGCAAGGCGCTTCTCGTCACGTGGCTCCTTGTGACCCTCAATGTGATCATGCTCGGCGTGGCGGGAATGCTCATCAGCCGCTTCCTTCTTCGTGAAGAACCGGTGCCTTTCATAATGGAACTTCCCCTTTATCACAAACCGGATTTCAGAACGATCGGGGTAGTGGTATGGCACCGTACCGTGGCATTCGTCAAAAAGGCTGGAACGGTAATCCTCCTTTTCTCCATTTTTCTGTGGATCATTTCCAACGTGCCCACGGGGGGTATCGAGAACAGTATCCTCGGAAAGGCAGGGGTGCTCCTCGAACCCATAGGAAAACCTCTGGGCCTCGACTGGCGTATGGTGGTGGCCCTTCTTTCCAGCGTTATTGCCAAGGAGAATTCCGTCGCCACGCTGGGAATCCTCTACAATGTCGGGGACCAGGGCCTGCTGGCGGTCCTGTCCAGCACGATCCCCCATGCGTCGGCGATCTCCTTCCTCGTGGTCCTCATGCTTTTCATACCCTGTGCTCCTACCATTGTCGTTATGAAGCAGGAGATGGCTGACAGGAAGTGGTTCATCATATCATTCGTTTTCATGCTTCTCCTGTCCTATGCAATGGGAATGGCGGCCTACGGCCTCGCCAGGGCGGCAGGAATATAGAGTTGACATTGTTTGGAATCCATGATCACTTCTCTTCTTCTCACTCTCATTGTTATTCCCGCAGCCTGCGACGTCCTTGATGAGACGAAAGAGAGAGTTTTTCTCAAATATGAGCCATGACCAATTCAGGAAAACGTAAGGACACAACATGAGTATGTTTTTTATAGCTTTCTTCACCCTTTACGCCGCTCTTCATGCGTACATCTTCATTAAGGCACGGTACGCCTTTCGGTTCCGCCCGCTGACGGGTTGCGTTATCGCTTTCCTCCTCTTCCTCGGTCTCTTTATGCCCATGATCGTCCGCTCCCTTGAACAGGGAGGGCTGGAGTCCATCGCGCGGGCCCTTGCATATGCAGGCTATATCTGGATGAGCACCGTTTTCATCTTCTTCGTGATATCCCTTGCCATCGATATCGGCAGATTCTTCCTCATCATCGCTTCGTCCGTCTTCAAAATGAGCCTCCCGTCAGTCCTTCGGTCGGGTCTTTTCCTTTTTCTGGTACCCCTTGCGGCCTCCATTTCGATCGTGTCCTACGGGTATCATGAGGCCCTGACCATCCGGACGGAGAGGGTGGGCATCGAAACGACCAGGCTCCCTCCGGGCGTTGAAAAACTGACGATAGTGCAGATTTCCGATGTTCATCTTGGACTTGTATGCAGGGAAGACAGGCTGAGGAGGGTCGTGAAGGCCATAGAGGAGGCGAATCCCGACATGGTAGTATCAACGGGCGACCTCGTTGACGGGCAGATCAACAACATCAGCGGCCTGTCCGATATGCTCAGGCAGATAAGGCCGCGATACGGAAAATATGCCATCATGGGGAACCATGAGTTCTATGCGGGCGTTGGGGTTTCGGAGGATTTTACGAGGAAAGCGGGGTTTAGAATGCTGCGCCAGGAGGCGATCACCATCGATGGGGTCATGAACCTGGCAGGTGTCGACGATGGGGGACACCGGTCGGGAGGCTTCGTTTCCTCCCGGGAGAGGCCGCTCCTCGAGGCATTGCCCCGGCATCTATTCACCGTCTTCCTGAAACACCGGCCCTTCGTCGAAGGTTCGTCTCTCGGGCTTTTCGACATCCAGTTGTCCGGTCACACCCATGGCGGGCAGATATATCCCTTCAAATATGTGACCCAGATATCATTCCCAATGGTGGCGGGCCTCTATTTGCTGGAGAAGAATTCCATGCTTTACGTCAGCAGGGGGACCGGAACATGGGGCCCGCCGATACGGTTCCTCGCACCGCCCGAGGTCACGGTGATCGAGGTGACAAGGAAGAAATAGCGTTCCAGGTCCTGAGTTCTATTCAGCCAGGAGCCTTGAATGTCGAGGATGGATCAGTCTTTTCATTCTTTACGTTTTTCTGTTTTTCCTTTAATCTATCTGTCATGGATAGCACAGACAATACATTCAAATCAACGGCGCTTGAGATCAATCTCGAGAGAACAAAAGCAACCGTCGAGATACCCGAAAAGTACCGGGTACTCATGGGTATCATGGAAGGGCATTATGGTATCCTCAGGCGGCTTGAGGACCTTCTTGTTGAGCTGAACCATCCCTTCGTCAATTGGGAATATGTCCTGACGCGGCTCAAGGGGCTTTCGATCGGCGATTTTTACGATTTCAATCGCCACGACGAGGGTTTGGAGGGACTGCGGCTTCTTTCCGATATATACATAAGCACCATTTCCACCGCCAGGGACGAACGCGTCCAGGACAGCGCCGTCCGGTATCTCTTCGAGTTCATCAATACGGTGATCGGTAAGAGTCAGGAGAAGCTGGAAAGGAATATGTACCTTATCTCCCTTATCTTTTCATCGCTCCTTGAATTTGCCCGGAAAGGAGAGCATCCCTTCCTCAGGAAATCCTCGACATACCTCAAGGTAACGGTGGGCCTTCTTCGGGAGCAGAATCGCGCCATCGATTTCCAGGTTCTCAGGGACCTTCTCTACATCATGTTCCGGGAGACGTACGATTTCTGGACGACCCAGCCGGATCCGTCAGGGTGGTATGTCTCCGACGGTGATGATGGATCGGCCCTGGCGGAGTTCCACAGGCTTGTAGCTCCCTTGAGCCACGGTTATATGGGGGAGCTTCTCGACCGGCTCGATGCCCTTCACAGCGAAACAGCGGCCTCGTCGGACAGGGGCATCTGGGACTATCTCGATATGCCCGACTATTTCCAGATAACCAACGGGTATCTCCTCGTCGCCGATGACCTGGAGCGGTCCGAGGTCTTTGCGGGCAGAAGTTTTCTCGTCAAGCTCGATTTCCTCTTTCACGCACTGAATGTCCCGGGCCTCATCGACATCCACGCCTCGGGCCTCATCGAGATCAACAGATGCCTGGGAAAGGTCTTTCAACAGACAAAGGATCAGGACCTCCAGGAATTTGTGAGAAGGGTTTTCACCTCCATGAGGAGGACCATCGGCCGCAGCCAGTTCCAGTCGAAGATAATCGACTGCATCACGACCCTTGCAAAGGGTGTCTTCGACCAGAACAATCACCCGCTGGTCGATTCCTTCATCGAGGAACTGATCGGTTTTGGATTCCAGTATCCCGATATCGAAGGCTCCACCTCCGATTGGCAGATAAGGGCCAACCCGTCACACATCGAGAATATCAGATCCTGGCTCAGGATAGTCGCCTTCCGGCCAAGATGGACGAAGAGGCTTCTGTCCGCTCTCGTCATAAACCTGAACCTGCAAGGCGTCTTCGTCAAGGACACCGATCTCTTTCAGAAGGAGATCTCGGCGTTCCTGAACTCGGGCATCACCCCCTCCTACAATCTGGTGAAACAGCTTCTTCGGCTTTTCCCCATCTTTTTTACGGAGATAGGCGCAGAAGGCGAGCTCAGGGAGACATCAACCAATGTCGACGAACTCTCGGCCCGCAATGACAAGCTTATATTCTTCCTCAGGAAACAGTCGCACGTGGAAAGCAACAGCCTTCTCGTCCCTTTTACGGAAGACATCTTCCGGTACTGGGCCACGGGAGAGAAGGCCTATATAAAACCCCATCTTCCCCAGGAGGTCTTCGACCAGGTCCGGAATGAAGGCGAGTTCTTCGATGAACTTCACATCACCTTCAAGAACCTTCTCATCCGCGCAAAGGAAGACCCCAGGAATTTTCTCGAATGGGACGCGTCAAGGATCACAAAGGAGGTAAAGGGCATACGCAGGATCAGTGACAGGGAGCGAGAGAGGGCGCGACTCATGCTCCGGTACTACCAGCTCATATACAAAAAGTATAACCATCAGCACATCGACCTCCTGCGGGACCTTGAGATATCGTGCATTGTGGAGATCCCGAGGATTCGTTCGCTGAAAAGGGCCCTGAAGAAGAAGGATCACTATGCGGCGCTTAACGTAACGCTGGACATGCTGTCAGGTCTCAAGGAGAGGATCCTCTCGCCCATCAAGACGGATTACTTCGAGAACATCTACCACAAGAGGCATATAGCGGCCGGCATACCATCCATGTATGGAACATACCGCGAAGAAAAGTTTGAGGCCATGGGGCTCACTTTTCGCCTTGAGAGCCTCGCCACCGTGCTCTTTGACAAACTCATCCAGTCGCTTAATCTCAAGTTCATAACAAAGAGCACCCTTATGAGAATCCACGAATACCTGTGGCTCTACGTAAAGGCCCTGGATGTGGACGGCGTGGCGACGGAAGGTCTTGTGTCGAAGATGAGATACATCACGGCGGCCCTGCAGATACGGCAGTTCTCCATCGATCAGTATATAGACATATTCCAGTTCATCTCGAAGCAGATACAAGACATCATCCGGGACTACTACATCGATTCCCACACGATGAACCTGCCCGTCATCATCGGCCAGATCATGTCCTCACAGGGCCGCGGGGACGGCGAGGCGGAACAATCCCTGCAGGAGGCGGTTTACCGCCAGTCGGAGAATTTTATCCGTTCCATCATAGGTTCCGCTTTTGGGCTCCAGGTCTTCGATAATTTCATAAACTCCATCATCAGGGCCCTGGGACAGGAAGTGGAGAAGTTCAAGGACAACAAACAGATCCTGAACCTTGTCATGGCCTACATCCCGGAGCTGACCATCTCTCCCATCTACAAGAAGAGAAAGGAGATCGACAACCAGATCCTCATAGGGAACAAGGGATATTTTCTGAAAGAGATGGCGTCTCTGGGTTTTCCCGTACCGTCCGGTTTCATCATCACGACGGAGGTCTTCCGTGGGTACGAGGCCGTCATCGGGTACAAGTATATCTTCAAGGACCTCAGCTCCCGCATCTTCAGCGAGATCCAGGCCCTGGAACACGCGACGGGGAAGAAGTTCGGCAACCCGCGGAACCCTCTTTTGCTGTCCGTCCGCAGCGGCGCCACCATTTCCCTGCCGGGCATGATGCACTCCTTTCTGAACGTGGGACTCAACGAAACGATAGCCGATGGACTGAGCAGGTTCCCGGAATACCGCTGGGCCGCCTGGGATTCGTACCGGAGGTTCCTGCAGACCTGGGGAATGTTCCAGGGTCTGGAGAGGAACATTTTCGATGAGGTCATGAACAGCTACAAAGCCCGGTACGGGGTCTCCAAGAAGATCGAGTTCGAGCCCGACCAGATGAGACAGCTCGCTCTTTCATACAAGAAGGCCATGGAGGACCGGGGCATCATCATCAGCAACGATCCTCACAAGCAGCTCCAGGAAGCCATCATGCTGGTCTTCGGTTCGTGGTATTCCCAGCAGGCACGTATATACCGCCATCAGATGCATGTGTCCGACGAGTGGGGCACCGCAGTCATCGTCCAGGCGATGGTCTTCGGTAACCTCAACGAGAACTCCGGGTCGGGCGTCATATTCACGCGCGATCCCCGGGGATCGTCACAGAATGTCGTTCTCTACGGCGATTTCATATTCGGCGTCCAGGGTGACGACATAGTCTCCGGCCTCGTGGAGACGTACCCCATATCGGAGAAGCAAAGGGTTTCAGAGATGAGACCGTCAGTGATCTCGCTTCAAAAACGATTTCCCGACATATACGGAGAGCTGGTGCGGATCGCCGAGTTTCTCGTATATGAAAAGCGGTTCAATCATCAGGAGATTGAATTCACTTTCGAAACGGCAACACCGAAGGGCCTCTATATCCTTCAGACGCGCGACATGGTCCAGCGGGGAGCGGGAAAGGTCCTCTCATTCAAGGACAGTCCCGAGCTTGAGAGATCGCAGCTCGGTATCGGGATAGGGGTGAGCGGGGGGGCGCTTGCCGGCCGCGTTGTCTATTCTGAGGAAGAGATAGAACACTATCGCCGCAAAGACGACAAGGAGCCCCTTATCCTCATCAGGCCCGACACCGTGCCCGACGATGTGGGTATCATCCTTAAGGTGGAAGGCATCCTCACGGCCCGGGGGGGCGGCACCTCTCACGCCGCTGTCACCATCCCCCAGCTCAACAAGGTGGGAGTTGTTGGTTTCAGCAAGCTCCATGTTTATGAGAACGAGGCCTACAGCATCTGTGAGGAAAAGGTCATCAAGGGCGGGGATTTCATCAGCATAGACGGCTGGACCGGCGCCGTCTACGTCGGCAAGCACGAGATAGAAAAAGAGGAATCCTACAAGATAACGCTCTAGAAGAAGGTTTCAAGTTTCAGGGGTCAAGACAAGGCGGAAGTCCTGTGACCTGACCCGTGCATTCCTCGAGTAAGTTTCACCGCCATATCGCTCGGCATCACAAACTCTGCTGGAATACAACAAAGTGGCTCCAGACATTACCATCCGGAGCCACTGCGTCCTTTTTCTGAAGCCTGAAACGAGCCGTTAGGCCATGCTTTTATGCACGTATACGGCGAGGTCACCCATTCTGTTGGTATAGCTGCCGTATTCGTTATCATACCATCCAAAGATCTTTGCATGGACGACGGGGACTCGTATGTTGCCCTGAGGCGCTGCCTTCACAAGTTCTTCTGGCACGTTGGGGATGCCGGCGACATCGACATCGATAAAAGCGGTTCTCGTGTGGTTGAACTGACCTTCGATGACGATGGCTGCATCCATACCAATGAGATCCGTGGAGACGTTCTGTTCCATTGTGAAGATGACGAGGTGTTCCGGGTCGCTGTCCGCGGCCTTCTGGTAGATATCGTTGAGCATCTTGGTGGTAACGGATTCCTTCCGACCTTCCTTACCCGCGCGGGTCTGGAAGGTAAGGTTAAGGACGATGAGTGATTCCGTATTGGTCGGGACCCGTATGGAATCGGCCATGAACCCGATGTCCTTCACCTCCGGTATGACCTGAATGAGAGCCGCCGCGGCGTTCGTGGAGGTGAGTATGATGTTGTTGAGGGTACTGCGGTTTTTCCTCAGGTCCTTTTCTCCCGCTTTCGGGGTCTTGTCGAGGATGCTCTGGGTATTGGTAACGGCATGAATCGTCGACATCGAGGCCGTGAGGATCTTGCTCGTGGCCGCGTTGTTGAGAAGGGGCTTTATCATGTGGGCAAGACCCGTTGTGGTACAGGATGCCGCGGATACTATCTTGTGCTTTTTATAGTCGAAGGCGGTGTGGTTGATGCCATAGATAAGGGTGACGCAATCATCGGGGGTAGGCAAAGCCTTGTTCTTGATCTTAAATGCCGATGAATTGATGACCGCTCTGGCACCGCTTGCAAGGTGTCCTTTTAGGGATCCGCCCTTGTCGTCAGCGGGAACGGTCGGGTCTTGAAATTTACCGGTGCACTCGACGACGAGGTCCACAGAATGGTCGCGCCATGCTATCTCGGCGGGGTTGCGGTTTTCCCTGAGAATGGTGACCGGGATGCCGTCAATGAGGAGCTTTCCCTTCTTCTCGTCCACGATCTCGATGATCCTCTTTGATTTGATCCCATAGAGGAAACGATGGATGCTGCCATACGTCGCATCCTTCTCGATGATCTGGGCGATTGCGGGGATGCCGTTGCCTACGTCACGACCGAGGTTGATAACGATCTCCTGAAAGTATTTCCGACCGACGTGATGCCACAGCGTCAGCTTTCCTATCCTTCCAAGGCTGTTAATCCCAAGAACGGGGCGTTTGTTTTCGAAGACTTCAACTTTACCCATGGTAATACCTCCTGTGTGTAGTGCGGAACCTGAGTGATGTGGGGTTTATGTTCATTGTACGAAAGGGTTCTCCTTTCTGAAGCGAGAAGCATGCATTGAGTGACCGAAAATAAGTGAAAGGCTTACATGCCTCTTTGGAACTCCAAATATATCAGAATTTTACGGCCAAGTCAACGGAAGTTGGCGTTGATATTGTTCTTTCAGCAAGCAATCGCGGGGGCTGAGAGATGGTTTTTATTGAAAAGAGATCGATAAACGTTTATAATCAGTCACCTTGCCCCCGTAGCTCAGGTGGATAGAGCAATGGATTCCTAATCCATGTGCCGCATGTTCGAGTCATGCCGGGGGCA
>JAQVWF010000033.1 GCA_028698615.1 Syntrophorhabdaceae bacterium | reverse complement strand
ATCGAGGCATGTTTGAAGGACGGGGGGCTGACGGGTGCGGACTTCGAGATGAGGCTTCAGGGCTCCTACGATTCCCTGGAGTATGTCTGCCAGTACGGGGAGAGTCATTTGAACTTCGTGTCGAGATGGGCGCAGAGGGAGGGGATCTACTACTTCTTCGAGCAGTCAGACGCGGGTGAGAAGGTGGTCTTCACCGACACCCAGATATCCCATACACCCCTTACTCAGGGGGATACCATTACATACTCCCCTCCTTCGGGGCTTGAGGCCTCCCATGAGAGGGAGATAGTCAGTTCCTTCCACTGCAGGATGAACCTCACGCCGGCGAGCGTCCTTCTCAAGGACTACAACTACAGGAAGCCCTCCCTCGATGTCTCGGGGAGCGCCGATGTCGATGCGAAGGGACGGGGGCAGGTCTACTCTTACGGGGACCATGCGAGGACACCCGAGGAGGCGACGCGGCTGGCGAAGATAATGGCCGAGGGGCTCCTGTGCAGGAAGGAGGTCTTCCACGGGGACGGGTCCGTGCCCTACATGATGCCGGGGTACACCTTCACCCTGAAGGACCACTACCGGGGGAGCTTCAACCAGTCCTACCTCGTCACCGAGGTGGGTCACGAGGGGAACCAGACGGGGTACCTCATATCGGGGATCACGACGGGGACGGAGGACCGGGGGGTCTTCTACCGGAACAGCTTCTCTTCCATACCCTCGAACGTCCAGTTCAGGCCGGAACATACGGCGGTAAAGCCCCGCATATCGGGGACATTGACGGCGAAGATCGATGCGGCGGGGTCGGGGCAGTATGCGGAGCTTGACTCCCAGGGCAGGTACCGGGTCATTCTCCCCTTCGACATATCGGGGAGGAAGAACGGCAAGGCCTCCGCCTACATACGGATGGCACAGCCCTATGCGGGGAGTAACCACGGGATGCACTTCCCGCTGCATAAGGACACGGAGGTATTGCTTACCTTCATCGACGGGGACCCGGACAGGCCGATCATAGCCGCGGCGGTGCCGAATCCGGAGACGCAAAGCCCGGTGAACGTCAACAACCAGACCATGTCCGCCATAACCACGGCGGGAGGGAATAAGATACACATTGAGGACCAGGCGGGAAGCGAGCGCATCCTCATGCACTCCCCGACCCAGAAGAGCTTCGTCAGGATAGGGGCACCCAACGACCCGACCGTGTCGGAGGAATACGAAGGGCACAGCTTTATCAAGGGAGGTACCGGGATCAAGGAGTCAACGGACGGATGGCTCGATGTCTTTGTGGGCGGCAAGAACGAGGTCATTCTCGGCGAACTCTTCAGCGTCGTTACCGGCCTGCGCGGATGGTTCACCGGGGGACTTCTGACTGACTGCGTCCTGGGCGGACTCTGGGAGATCCAGGTACCCGATCGGCTCAAATTCCGCAATGGACATATGGATGTAACTGCCGAAAACTTCAAGGTCTATGTGAACAGGACGGTTTCCCGCCTCAGCAGACAAAGGTTCGAGGGCGAGCAGACAAGGATCGTGGACCAGGTCGCTGAGGCTGTTGGGGAGGATACGGAGGCCACCGTCAACAAGACAAGGGTATACAACAGGGCCGTGAGGGCCAAAGGGCAAAGGATGCAAACGATAGCGAGTGACCTCAGGGTGCATAACCAGGCTATCGAGGCTTTGCTGATCGACCTTGACCAGGCGGGAGCAAAACTCGAGAGCCTGGGGGACCATATAACCGCCGCGGGGATCCAAACGAAAGAGAGCGGCATTAACATCGACAATGCGGGAAGTCATCTGGAAACGGCGGGAACAACCATTAAGAGCGGCGGACTGGCTATAAAGGGCGCGCCGATGCTTCTTCAGGACTGATATATGAAAGTCGTCAAGGAGTTCGAACACTGTCTTCTGCTCAACTATTTCGGCCTGAACAACAAGTATTATCTTGCCGTGACGGTCATGACCTACTTCGACCTCAAGGACCCGGCCAACCCCCTGAAGGAACAGGAGATGTGGCCTTTCGTCCAGGGAGAGCTCGGCAAGGACGCAATCCTTGATATGGCAATGCCGAAACCGAAAGGAGAGTTCCTCGTCCGGGGAAGGTGCTTTTCTCCCGACGGCAGGCCCCGCGGCGCCTCCAGAGTGACCGTGAGGGTCGGCTCAGTGGAAAAGACCCTCTACGTGTTCGGCAACCGCTACTGGAAAAAGGCGGCGGGTATGGGGTTCGCGATAAGCGACCCCGAGCCTTTCACCGAGATGCCTGTGACATACGACAGGGCCTTCGGGGGCTCCGGATTCGAAAGGAACCCCACAGGCAGGGGAATATCTCCTCTAGTTTCATCTTCGGGGGCAAAGATACACCCCCTTCCCAACATTGAGGATCCTCGCCATCTCATCGGATCGCCTTCCGACCGTCCTGATCCGGCAGGCTTCGGCCCTCTGGATTTCTCCTGGCCCCAGCGGGCGAAAAAACTCGGCACCTATGACAACAAGTGGTTCCAGGAAAGCTGGCCATTCTATCCTGATGACATGAACTGGACGTACTTCAATGCCGCGCCGGAAGATCAGCAGACGGAGAATTTCTTCGAGGGGAACGAGTCTTTTTTTATCTCCGGCATGCACCCGAAGAAACCCGTCATCGAGTCCCGTCTGCCAGGGATAAGACATCGCTTCTTCGTAAACCAGCTCACCGATGTGAACAAACCGGCAGGCGAGACGGTTTTCAAAGAGGTCCTCACCCATGTCGACACGGTCTGGCTTTTCCCGCACGCGGAGCGGGGGATAGCCGTTTCGCGGGGTACCGCTGAGGTCAAGGACGACGAAGCCCTCGACGTGCCCCACCTCTATATCGTCAGTGAGGCGATGGCCCGGGAGCCGGGCACCATAGAGAAATACTACGAAGAGTTCAAGAGGCGCATCGACCGTGCCGTGACCGTTGATCTTGCGGCACAGATGGAGGAGATGAAAGAGAAGCTGACCCAGGTGGCGGACAAGCTCAAGGACCTTCCCCTTGAGATCAATGACGCCATTGCCAGGAACCTCGGCCATGCTCCTAAATCCGTCAAGACACCCGCCGAGGTGGCGCTCCAGTCCGTTGCGCTCATCGAAAAACAAAGAAAGCTCCTCCTTGCAGGCGAAAAGAAGATACTCGCCGTGAAGGCCGAGTACGGCCACATGATGAAGATGGATACCAGCGGATTCACAAAGGCAGCAAGCCAGCTCGACAAGTCCGCCAGGAAGCTCGCGGCAATACCGGGCAAGATCGAGGCCTTTAAAAAGGAAAAGGCCGAATACCTGGGGAAGATGAAAGAGCAGTTCAAGAAGTCCCTCACCCCATTGGAGCTTTCCAAAATGGAGGAATCCGGCGTCGACATAGACAGCCTTTTCGCAGCCTACGGGGGAAAACCCGGTGATCCCTGGCAGGAACAGGGCATGCGCTTTATCGAGGAGTGCCGCGATCGCCTGACGCAGGACCCGGAAATAATGTCTGCCTTTCGCGGGCTCGGCTTGAGACCGTACACGCTGAAAAGGTCGTGGATCGGCATAAACAGGGAGGAGGTTCGCCTCGACAGGAGCACCTGGGGACTCAAGCCCCCGGACAAGAAAGCTGACGACCCCGAAGCCCTCATCGTCCCTGCAGGCCTCGTCATTCCTCGTTTTGAGGGGGCAAAACTGCAGCGAATAGCCTTGCGGCCCGTTCTTGACAACACCGGGGCGTTCCCCGTCCCGAAAGACCTGCCCGGGGCAACTCTCGATGGGGGCAAGGACGTTCCCGTCGAAGGTTCTGAAGATTTCGTCATGGCGCTCGGCTCGGGCGAGAAGAAACCCTTCGTGAGAGTCGCCGACGAGTTGGAGGCGATCCTCCTCCACCAGGAATTGGGTGATTTTTGCGCCGTCGTCGCCATGAAGGACCCCTCCGCCAAGCTCGACAAAGACACCGGCGGCGCACTCCAAACAGCACCGCAATTCCTTGTCGTTTCCTATCCCGATACATCGGGGCGTGCGGCAACGGATATATCGGAATGGAGAAAGCTCTGCCCCGAGGCACAACACATAGAACTGCCCCGAGGCAAGAACCTTTTTGAGGCAAAGAAGGGCGGGGTGGACATATGGCAGTGGATTGCCGATGCTCTGAGGCCCGGCGTCGCTCCCGCACCCGAAACAAAGCCGAAAGATGTGGATGTCTCCGAGCCTGGGGCCGTGGCTGCACTTATCCCCAACATTGATGTTGAAGCACTCATAAAGAAAGTGAAGGACGGGATCACCGCGAGGATACAGCCGGGTCTCGACACCCTGGCCTCCAAGAAGAAAGAGGGCATGAGTCTTATCGGGAAAGAGCTTGCCAAACAAGGTGTCAGTCTCGACGCGGTCATGAAGAACCCCGCAGCCTTAACACCGAAAGGTGCGAATCCCTTCACGGCGGCAACGGGTAAATACGCGCAGAAATTTGCCGGACTGCGCCAGCAGCTCACCAGCCAGGGCATCATGAACGGAGAGGTCGACAAAAAGCTCTCCGAGATAGAGAAGATGAGCCAGAAGATACTTTCAGATTCCGCAAACCGCTTTGAGGAGGGAAAGGCGCGCCTTGCCGCAGGCAAGGCAAAGATAGAGGCGGGCCCTCCCGACTGGGCAAGAAAGCTTCTCGCAAAGGTCGGCATCGACCCCGATGACCCTGCGCCACTGAAGGCGCTTACCAGGGAGGACGTGGTGGAGCGTCACGGAAAGGGTCTCTCCCTGGCGGGAAAGAACATGGCGGGGGTGGATCTCTCCGGCCTCGATCTGACGGGGGCGGATCTTAAGCAGGCAAACCTTCAGAAAACGAACCTCGCCGGCGCAATCCTCGACGGCGCGGACCTTTCGAGGGCGATCGCCGGCGAGGCGGACCTCTCAAGGGCCTCCCTCAGGGGTGCAACGATGGTCAAAGGCATTTTTCAAAAAACAAAGTTACCCGGGGCATCTCTTTCCGGCGCCGACTTGACCAAGGCTGTGATGTCAGAGGCGGATCTCACGGGGGCGGATCTTACGGGGGCAACCATAGTCAAGACGCTCCTGGAAAAGGCGGTCATGAAGAATATCCGCGCTGCTCATGCGTCGGCTTCACAGATATACCTTCTTTCCGCGGATATCTCCGGGGCAGATTTTTCCGGGGCGGATCTCACAAAAGCGGTCTTTCTGAAAACGAAGATTGACGGGGTCAATTTCTCTAAGAGCACGGTGCGTGAGGCGAATTTCCTGGAGGCAAAGGGCCAGAATCTTAATTTCTCGGGGGCTGATATGCACAATTCCAGGATATTGCAGGGCTCGGTGATGACGGGAAGCGATTTCACCAGCACAAAGGCCGACAGGGCGAGCTGGATGAAATCCGACTTTTCGGGCAGCGACTTTCGGGGCTCCACCATCGAACGGGCCCTTTTGCAGGAGTGCGACCTCAGGGGAACGAACTTTTCCGGGGTTGTGGCGAAACAGGCCAGGCTGACGAAGTCCGACATGAGTGACTCCGACCTCAGGGAGATCAACCTCTTTCAGGGTTCTCTGAGGAAATCGAAGCTCGTGAGGACAGACCTTGGCCGGGCAAACCTTTATGGGGCTGAGTTCTATCGCACCGGCGTGGGGGACACAAGGCTCGATGGCGCCAATTTGAAGATGACGAAGCTCCATAAGCGGGCGGACCTGCTGCCGGAGCTTCCAAAGGAAAAGAAATGACAACGCTCGGGAGCCGGACATGACACGGGATGAGCTTATTGAGGCCATAAAACACGATGAGACCATCGAGAACGTCGATCTTTCGGGGATCGATCTTTCCGGAGCGGACCTTTCGGGGGCGCGCTTCGAGACGGTCATCTTTGCGCGCGCCGATTTCAGGGGGGCAAAGATCGTGCGTACCGGATTCAAGGGGTGCGATTTCACCGGGGCAACCATGGAAGGGTCCAACCTCGCGGGAGTGCTCTGGATGGGCATGACCCTCGGCGGAGTCATCCTTGCCCGGGCCAACCTGGAAAAGGCCGTCCTTACCGGGGCCGATCTTACCGGGGCCGATCTTACCGGGGCAAACCTCACCCGGGCCGTCATGGACAACGCGAAGCTCGACAACGCGAAGCTTCCCGGCGCAAGCCTGGCCCGGACGATTCTCTATAAGGCATCCCTCAAGGGTGCGGATCTGACAGGAGCCGACCTTTTCAAGACCGTCTTTTATGAGGCGGACCTCACCGGGGCTACTCTGAAAGGGGCAAAGATACACAAGACATTTCTCCGGGACTGCGCCCTTTCCGGCCAGGACTTCACCGGGGCGACGTTTACCATGGCCCAGGCCGGGGGAGCGAACCTGAAGGGCTGCAACTTCACCGGCGCCGATATTACCATGTCCAATTTCATGAACGCAGACATGACCGGGGCCGTTCTGGATGGTGTCAACGGGGCTCGCAGCGTCTTCATGGGGACGAACCTCTCCGGCGCCACTTTGAAACAGGCCTATTTCGTCCAGTCCTGTTTCGAGGAAGCAAACCTCACCGTTGCCGATCTCAGCGGATCGAACTGCGAACAGGCCCTTTTCAACAAAACAGTCTGCCGGGGCGCGAAGTTCGTTAATGTCCTTGCCGCATATACAGATTTCTCCCACGCCGACCTGACGGCGGCGGATTTCACCTCGGCAACGATGAACCGCGCCAAGATGCACCGGGCGATAGAGGAACACACTGTCTGGGACAGCTCGTCAAGAAGCTCGGCCCTGGAAACCGACCCGGATCTGGCGGAGGCCGAAGGGTGAGAACAAAAGGATGATGGTATATAGGACCTATAGGAGAGGTAGAAGTCATGAGATGGATTAGATAGTGTGAATGTGGGCTAGGGAAATGGCGCGGGCCTTATTTCCTATAGGTCTTATTCTAAGGCAAGAAACGACGGGAGGTCTAACATGGAACTGACAGCAACGAGAACAGAGTTTCTTCAGCCGGTTCTGGAGTATGGCATGGTAGCGGCGCCCTGCGAGGGGGGATTCATCGTCACGTCGGATAGTGGAATCGTCGAGGCGTCGGTCGCGGTGAGCTGCCTCGTCACCCCTGAGGTCGGGGATATTGTTCTCTTTTCCCTCGATGGATCGGGTGCATCCTATGTCCTGTCGATCCTCGAAAGACCCCAAGGGGCACAAAAGGGCACCGAGCTGGCTTTCGACGGCGACCTCAGCATCATGGTGCACGGCGGCAGAATGTCTCTCGCCAGCGAAGATTCCCTTGCTCTCGCCTCGAAGGACTTCGAACTCACCGCCGGCGAAGCCAGGGTCACCATCGAAAAAGCCTCTTTCTTCGGCAGGCTCGTCGAGAACAACATCGAGAAGATAAAGGTCGTTGCCGACACAATGGATTCCATCATACGCCGGGCCGTGCAGAGATTCACATCGTCATACCGCTACGTGGAAGAGCACGAGGAAATCCAGTCGGCCTCTACGCGGATGATCGTCGACGGCACCCTGACGATGCATACGAAGAACACCATGCACATAGCCGAAGGCCACGTTAAGATAGACGCCGAGCAGATCCATCTGGCCTGAAAAGGAGGAATCATGTTTCAAAATACAATGGGTGGCGGGATGAACATGGGGTTTCCCGACGTCTGCCTGACACCGACGCCGGTGGGGCCCATACCCATTCCCTATCCCAACATTTCAACGGGGGCGACGACAAACCCTGCAACGGCAGCGCTCACCGTGCTCTGTGACGGAATGCCCGCCCTCAACCAGATGTCCATGGGCACCATAAGCATGGGCGACAACCCCGGGGTGAACATGGGTGTCGCATCGGGCCTCGTCATGGGCCCGACGGAATTCATTCTCGGGAGCTTTACCGTCTTCAAGGGCGGCACGCCGGCACAAAGGATGACGAGCATGACGGGGCACAACGGCCTGTCCATGAACGCACCAGGCGTGAGCCTGGCACCGAGCCAGGTATCCGTGCTTGTACTGGGGTAGATGGAAAGCATATTCATCAGCATTGCCAGCTACCGGGACAACGAGCTGGACAGGACGATCCGGGATTGCATGGTCAAGGCCGCCCATCCTGAAAGGCTTGTCTTCGGCATCCACTGGCAACACGACAATCACGAGTTCTTCGAGCAGGTCTACGACCCCCGCTGCAGGGTAATAGAGACCGATTACAGGAAATCGAGGGGTGCCTGCTGGGCTCGCCACGAGGCGCAGAAGCTTTATGCGGGCGAGGACTTCGTCCTGCAGATTGACAGTCATATGCGGTTCGTGCCCCACTGGGACACAATCTGTGTCGACGGCTTGAGGCAGCTCCAGCAAAGAGGGAACAGGAGAGTAGTCATCAGCAATCTCATGCCCTCCTATGATCCCGACGACGACGCCAACCTGCCCCGGGTGTACTTCACATACAGGCTGGGCCGGTTCAACCAGGATGGCGCCCTCGCCCTGAAGGCGTCCGTCGTCGAAGGACCCCCGCCTGCGCGTTTCAGCCCGGGTTTTTCCATCTCCGCCGCCTTCATCTTCGGCATCGGCGACCTCTACAGGGAGGTTCTCATCGATCCCGACCTCTATTTTGAGGGGGAAGAGATCTCCTATGCGGTCAGGGCCTACACCCACGGGTACGACCTCTACCACTGCCACCAGCCCATCGTCTTCCATTATTATACAAGGAAGAGGGACCGCAAGCACTGGGATGACCACGGCGACTGGGGAGGAAGGTCGGCAACCGCGAAGGCCCGGATGCGAAGCCTCCTCATGGGGACGAAAGAGGTGGCCGACCTGGGACGCTACGGCCTTGGCTCGGCGCGCTCCCTCGAAGATTACGAGCGATACGCCGGCGTCGACTTCAAGGCGCGCACGGTGATGGAGCCCGATCACGGGGCTGCCCCCGCCGGCCCGGACTGGATACGGTCGAGGCTGGCCGCGGGAGGCATAGGCACCGCCGAGATCGACCCCTTTTCCTACTGCAACGCCAGGTGCTGGTACTGCCCGGTCCGCTATCACCCGCAGCCCGTCGAGGCACGCAAGCACATGCCCATAGCCCTCTTTGAGAAGATCATAGCAAACCTCTGTGAAGAGAGGGACAAAGAGGGGATCGTGAGCCCCGGCTTCAATTTCATATACACCGCCCATTACAACGAGATCCTTCTCTACAGGCACCTGGCCGAGATGTTTGAGGTCTTGCGTAAACACCGGCTCAGGACCCTGGTTCTCAGCAACGGCATTGCCCTCTCCAAGGACAAGGTGCGCCTCATCGGGGATTACGACGACGTTGTCGGCGGGCAGGTGTGCCTCAACATCAGCGCCTTTGAGCGGGACAAATGGATCGAGAACACCATTGCCGGGAACGGCTCCAGCCTGGCGACGATGCGCCGCACCTTCAATCGGACAATGAAGAACATCTCATACGCCTCAGAACAGCTCCGAAGTGTCTCGATCCAGGTGAACGGGTCAAACGCCGATGACGCGCGGATCCAGGCGGACCTTGCGCGGCAGCTGTTCCCCGCTGCTACGGTCCGCACCTGCCTCAGTCTTTCTGACCGGGCCGGGCTGCTCCATGAGGCGGGCGCCCTATCCAACCGCGATGAGATCAGCCGCATGAGCGCCGGCAGATCGGCGGTCACAGCGTGCAACAACACTTTCCCCGGCATCGACGGCCGTCATTTCGGCTGGCTCCACGTCAACGCCCTCGGCAAGGCGATACTGTGCTGCAACGATTATCACTTCGATTACGCCTTTGGCGACTTCAAGACGGCCGCATTGAAGAACATTTGGCTCTCGGAGCGCCACGTGACCGTCATCGAGCGCTCCTTCCGCGAGATCTGCACCCGCTGCTCCATGGCTGTTTGGAAATAGGACGGTTACACGGTTCCATTGTTTCAGAGTTTCAGGGAAGAGAAAATCCTTTTTTCTTTTCTATCGTCGACAGCTTTGATAGTATGTAGGGGCTGTCAAATAGAGTATGCATCTGACACAAACCGGAGGATGGCATGAAGAAGGTCTGGATTACAGCGCTTGTTAAGGATGAGGAGAAGATCGGGAAGCTGATGGCGTCCATGAAGCAGTACGGCCTTGCGGCCGACGGGCATTTCTGGGTGGACGACCTCAAGCACATGGCCTGGCAGGCGGCAGCGGAAGAGGTCATCAAAGCGGATGTCGCCCTCTGGATCATCGTCGGGAGCGCCGCCGACGTCAAGACGCCTTCTGTCGCTTTCGGGCTCTCGCTTCTCGCCATGAAGGTCTTTGCCGCCAGGGGCCAGGGGTTTCCCATCATATTCGCTCCCATCGGGGATGTTCCGACAGACTTCGACGCGCCGACGCTTCTCAACGCCGCCGAGATCATACCTCTTTCGAGCCCTTCATTGGGAGTAAAGGCCGTTTCCTTCGCGAATATGCCTCTGAAGAAGATTGATAAGGAGTATCTCCTCAACGCCCACGGCCTTCCCGGAATCGGATTATGGCTCGAGGCCGGGCCATCCTCTTCCCTCGAGTGGCAGGGAGCCATGTTCGGCGTCCATGGTGGCGAGATAGATTTTCACGGCGTCGGCCCCGCAAACGGCGTACCGGAGCGTGCCACGCTGGAATACGCCCAGAAGGGCCTTAAGATCCAGCTCGGCGACGACGAATTCACCGCCTGGGCCGTCCAGAACCGCCTCGGCCCCGGCACATCCTACTATGTCCGCGTTCAGGGAGCCCCCGACAGGCTCCTCTTTGGCCCCTACGCCTCCTCGGAAGAAGCCGAAGTCCACGTGGTGAAACTTACCTAGGAGGAAATGAATGCCTTTCAGCATCGCTTGAGGGAGCGAGGGAGAACTGCCGACCGCTTGGATCAGCTGGTATTTGCGTCGCGCTTTAAGCGGGCGCAAAAGAACAAACAAAGACTCAATGTTCTTTTAATAGGGTTTATAGAACCTATTCAAAGGGGTTGCCGTTGCTTTTCGTTTAATACTTCACATTCGTCACAGTAATCGAGGGTTCCGGGGTATTCCTTCTCTTTTCCTCCATGCATTCTCCGTGAGTTCATGCGAGGAACTCTAGCGACGAAGGGGCGAGAGATTGACTTTTCTCACCCCTTCGATGACATCCTGCACTTCCCTGCGCGCTCTGACCTCCCGAATCTCCACTTCGGGATGGTCCTTGGCAAAGACGCGGAAGATCTCGTCGGCAAAAGCCTCTCCGATCGATTCGACCCCGCCGAAGTCGACGAGCACCGTCTCGAAGCAATCCGTCCTTTCCAGAAGCCGTTTTGCCTCTGACCGGGAGACAAGTTTTTCTGTTCCACATTGTGCCAGATGCGCAGGAACGACAGTGGTGGAAAAACCGGAGGCCTTATCTGACGGAAAAGTGTCGTAAATGTCTTTTATGCATCGCGACGTGTCGTTTCTGAGCGTCATCGTTATCAAGGTGCCCGACCCCTCCTGCTGAGTTTCGAGGGTCCAATCGTCAGTTTCGCCGCACGCATGCGAGAGAAATACACCACCCGACAGGATGCTGAACGTATCGAACGCGCGGGTGGTAAAAAAGATGCCCTGGCCGGAATGGGCGGCCGGGTCCGTCGTAAGTTTCCCCTTTGTCAACTCCAGGACAGCATGGCGCTCATCGAGAAGGTTCATGTGCGACCTGATGTTGTCAAAAATGCCCACTCCCCGGTCCCACAGTATCATTTTCGTCGAAAAGGCTGTCTTCTTGACCTGCACGAAGGCGCTTTCGCTTTCCGAATGGGCAACGACGTTGTTGAACATCTGTGTGAATCCGTAACACCAGATATCGAGTGCGTTCTCCGGGAGGTCGCCCATCATGTCCCGTATCTCCGTCCGCCATACGATATCCTCCGGGGCCCCATCGGTGACGGCTAATATCTTCTTGTGGTCCTCCAGGGTACAAAGCTCGTATCCCCCATGGCCGGCCCGGGAAAGCACCTTTGCGTCGACGAGAAGCCTCAGGTGCTTATGGACAGCCTGCCGGCTGATGCCGAATTGCCCCGTCGCCCTGGCAACGAGGCCCTTCGACCGATCTTCCACATTCCTCATGATAAAAGCCCGGACCGCCTCGCCCGACTTCTTCATCTTTCCCCTCACTCTGTAAACCTCACATAACAGAAGTGTAAACTTGTGAAGGCACATGTGTCAATGCCCAAATGGGTCGGGGACCGGGAATCCTGGCGCTGCGGGGAGGTCGACGCGGCGGATGGCCTGCTGCTGCTTTGTCCGGAGGCCTTCGTGGAACACCACGGCACCGCGGGGCTCATCCTCACCGAAGGACCGGACGGGAAGGTTTTCGGGCGGGGCGCCCTCGTGGACCAGGTGGGGAATGTTTTGGAAACCAGACAGACTGTAATATGCCGGATCTCCCGACAAGACACACCCTTTGGCCCCGAAGCCCGAAACATCCTTTACCGGACTCCCCCACCTGGTTTATACTATCGCCTTGGGCGGGGAGTCTTGAACTCTTATCTTTTGCGCCGGGAGGTACTGATCATGTCTTACCAGGGTCTCGTTGACCGGAAGGATTGCATCCTTGTAGTCATCGACGTGCAGGACAAATTAATGGCGGCGATGCATGATAAGGAGAAGGTTGTCGCAAACACGGTCAGGTTGGTGCGGTTCTGTGGCATATGCGGCATTCCCGCCGTGTTCACACAGCAGCAAAAGCTGGGGCCGACGGTGCCGGAGGTGAGTTCCCTGGTGGATGGCTTCACCGCGGTGGAGAAGGTCCATTTCAATTGCTTCCTAAACGCTGAATTCCGCAATGAAGTGGAGACAACCGGCCGGAAGACCCTTCTCCTCGTCGGAGCAGAATCCCATATATGCGTCGCACAAACCGCCATTGCCGCCATGCCCGACTGGAGCGTCCATGTCGTTGCAGATGCTGTTTCGTCGAGGTCGACCGAGAACAGGTCCATTGCCCTCCAAAGGATGCGGGACGCCGGCGCCGTTATCAGCTCAACCGAAATGGTCATCTACGAGATCCTGGTTCAGGCCGGCACCGACGAGTTCAAGGCCGTCCTGCCCCTCGTGAAGTGATTTTGCTAAACCTTGTGCAGATTTGATGCGATAATCCAGTGAAGCGCCGGGTTTCTGGACGTTATCGTGGTCCATGAACGGGAGCAGATTCCTTAAGGACGGAGGCCGCATGAAGATCCCCTCGAACACAAAAGAGGGTTACCCGGCAGGTGGCAAAGGACAGGATCTCTATCATTCCTTCTTTGCTTTAGCTCCTGACCCAATGGCCGTGACCGATCCCGACACCGGTCTTATCCTCGATGTCAATCGCGCGTTCGTGGCGTGGTCCCTTTACTCGCGGGAAGAACTCCTGGGACGAAGCACCGTCGAGCTCGGTCTTTGGATCGATGACGAGGATCGGAAGGCTGTCATCCAGAGACTGCACGAGTCCGAATTCCTCGATGACATCGAAATTGACTCGAAAAGAGCGGACGGTGATGTCAGAAGGCTCCTTTTCTCCGCCAAGCTTATTGACACGGGGCAGGGGAGACTCCTGCTGTCCGTCGGAAGGGACATCACGGGGCGCCTAAAGATCGAACAGGTCCTGAAGGAATCGGAGCGCAGGCTCTCGGACATTATCGAGTTCCTCCCCGACGCAACCTTCGTCATCGACGCGGAGGGGACGGTGATCGCTTGGAACCGTGCCATGGAGGAGATGAGCGGGGTAAGCAAGGAGGACATGATCGGGAAAGCGAACAATGCCTACGCAATCCCCTTCTACGGGCGGCGAAGGAAGCTCCTCATAGACATGGTCGGTGATATCGATGAGAACGATGCTTCCAAGTATATATATATGAAGAGAAGCGGCAACACGATCTACGCGGAGGCATTCACGGAGGCCCTTCACGGAGGCAAGGGAGCCTGCCTGTGGGGGACGGCCGCCGCCCTTCTCGATGAGCGCGGCAACAGGGTCGGGGCCATTGAATCCATTCGCGACATAACAGACCACAGTATGGCCGAAGAGAGGCTCCGGTCTTCCTACGAAGAGATGCGCATTCTCTCCGCCCACATCGAAGAGGTGCGAGAGAACGAGCGCGCCGCCATCGCCCGGGAGCTTCATGACGTCCTGGGCCAGATCCTCGCAGTCATAAACATGGATCTCCGCTGGCTCAACAAAAAGATACCCACCCACGAAAAAGAGCTCCTCGGCAAGGTTGCCTCGGCGCTTACACTCGTCAAGCAAGCGACAAGAACCGTTCAGAGGGTCTCCTCGGGACTGAGGCCCGTCGTCCTTGATGACTTCGGCCTTGCCGCCGCCATCGACCACGCTCTCAAGGAATTCCGCGACCAGACAGGCATAGTTACCAGCTTTGCCATGAACAGTCAAGTGATGGATATTGATAAGGACACCACCATAGCTCTCTACAGGATATTCCAGGAGGCCCTGACCAACGTGATGCGCCACTCTAAAGCGACGAGGCTGGAGGTCTCGCTGCAAAGCCAAGCCGACAATACTCATTTGATGGTCCGGGATAACGGTCGAGGGGTCTCCAATCAGCAGCTGGCCGACAGGAATTCGCTGGGTATTCTGGGAATGCGTGAACGCGCCTCTTTCATCGGCGGTAAGCTTGAGATCACCGGGTCAAGCGGCAAGGGAACGTGCATAACCGTCGACCTTCCCTCGAAAAGAACCCCGCCGGGATAACAAAACGCCGGGCGAATGCCCGGCGTTTCTAAGCCATTACCTATTATAACCCGTGTCACTTCACATAGACGAGATCGCTGGAGGAGAAGCTGCCGCCCTTGTTAACCTTGGCCCAGCTTGCATCGACACCGAAAAGCTCCGACACCTCCAGTTCGCCCTTGAAGGCGCCTTTCTTTCTGCCCAGGGGTTGCTTGGTCCTGGGATCGACGATCTCTTCGCCGGGGCCAAAGACTTCGAGGACCTTCCCCTTTTCAAGACCGGAAAGCCTGCCTGCATTGATGTAAACCTTTGCTCCGTCGACAGAGGCGATGCGCGAATGCCAATCGACGGAGAGGACGGTCTTTAACACGTCTTCCGCAATCATCTCTATGGCAAGGTCGATCGCCTTGATCTTTGCCTTTTCCGTGCTCAGGTCCCCCTTCTCTCGCGACAGGGAAATGGGGTTTCTGCCGGAAAGCTGCTTCATGGTCTTGCCTGTCTCCGTGTTGAAAATGTCTATGGCCAGCTTAGACATGGCGAAGGACGTTTCCTTCTCATCCTTGCCCTCTATCCTCGACGAACTCGTATAGACATCGGAAAGGGTGCTTTTCAGGATGGCCTGAATGCCGAAATCCTCGTTCATTTTCCTGGCGTTGGCGGTATCGAAGTAAGACCCCTTTATGTTCAGCGTGTGGGGATCAACGCAAATAACCGTTCCCGTGCTCTCGAGCCGCGATATGAGGCGTTTCGTGGCCAATTCTCCCAGGCCTTCCGACTTGTAATTGGTATTGTCGGTGACGGGCAGCACGATGATGCGCCGCTTCATCTTCGGGGAGGGATACTCAAAGGATATGAGGCCCTGCATATATCCCATACCTATGGGGATATAGCCCATCTGCGTCGGGTAGGCCATCTGCGGGTTGATGCCCTTCTTTTTCAGCTCTTCCTCGAGCTTTGCTATCCTTTTTTCCAAATCGTCACGCTCTTTCTTGCTCGGGCCTTTGCCGCCGACGCTGAAAGAAAGCGCCTCGCCGATACCCGGAGCGTACTGGTCCTTGCGGACCCACACGTAGGGCGGCTCGTAAGGTGTCAGCATGTACTTCCTGTTTCGAGTGTAGATGTATTCCACGCCGTCAATCACCTTTATATCGCCAATCTCGGGATCCCTGGTCTCTTCCGCGTCCTCGCGGGCCAATCTTTTCTGGGTGGCCGAGTCGGTTTTCTTCGTGGTCTTGGAGGGATCCTCGTCTTTCTTTTTACCCCAGGGCATATAGCTGCAGGAAGCAAAAACGATTACCATTAGAACGATTATAATTTTCCGCATCGTGTGATTATAAATGTGAAGCGAAGAAAAGTCAAACCTTTAAATGTTACGAATTCTGAACCCTCATATCTCGCCCCTAAAGAGGGGCAAAGAGAACGAGAAGATGCTTCCCTTGCCGGGGACGCTCTCGACCCATATGGAACCGCCGTGGCCTTCGATAATGGATTTCACGATGAAGAGGCCCAGCCCGCTGCCTTCCTCCTTTCGTCCGAGACTGCCGCGGCGGTATTTCTCGAAGATGAAGGGGAACTCCGGGGCGGGTATGCCCACGCCCCGGTCCTCGACAAAGGTAACAAGCGCGGTGTCCTCGACGCGGACGCCTATTGTCACCTCCGAATCTTCGGGCGAGAACTTGAGGGCATTGACGAGAAGATTCGTGATGACCCTCTCAATGTAATCCCTGTCGGCCAGGACGAGGGGCGGGTGGAGGTGCCCGCCGCCGGCAATCGTCACCCTGGGTGAGTACAGGGATACGGCGTCGCGTATGATCTCGGCGAGGTCGACAGGGAGGATGACGAGATCGAGCTTTCCCGATTCGATTTTGGACACGTTGAGGTAGTTTTCGACGAGATGGCGAATCTTCGACACGCTGTCGAGGATGCCGACAAGCTTCTCCCGAAGGGGGCCTTCGAGGGCGCCGTACTTTCCCTCAAGGATCCTGCCGAGAAAACCCGAAACGGGCACGAGAAAGGACCGTATATCGTGGTTTATGGAAGAAACGAAATCGGCCTTGAATTCCTCTATCTTCTTTTCCCTCGATATGTCCTGAAGGAGCAGGATGCGCCCCTGGCGCGCGTCCTCCAGGGACCAGGGGGAAACGAAGATCTTGAGATAGAGCGGTTCCTCCGAGCCTTCCCTCCCGATGACAAGTTCCTGAAGGGCCGCATGATCATTCCCGGAGATATTGAGCGAGGGAAAGAGATTCTTGTATGTATCCCCCAGTGCGGTCGCGGAGTCCGTCCCCGTGATCGCAGCGGCGGCCCTGTTGTAGTATATAATGATACCTTCATGGTCTATGGCGACGACCCCCTCGTCCATGGTTTCCAGAATGGACAGAAACCGCATGCGATCCTGCCGGATCGCCTCTGTCTTTTCCTCCAGTTCGGCATTGATGGCCCTGATCTTTTCGATGTTCTGGCCGATGGTCTCTTCCCGCTCGGAGATGGAGTCAAGCATCGTGTTGATGGAAGACGCGATGAGAGCGAACTCGCGCGTCGTCACCTTCTCCTTGTCGATGCGGGAAAGGGTGTCCCCATTTTCGATCTTTCCGCAGATATCGAGAATGCTTCGAAGGGAGGGATCGATGCCCCGGGTGATCACAAAGGTTATAACGATGACCGCCGACGTTGCAAGAACGGATATCATGACAAAGATGAACAGGAGGTGTTTCTTGAAGGGCAGGAAGATGTTCTCGCTCACGGCGATGCCGTAGGACCATCTGTCCGAACCCTCCGCATTGTAGGGAGAGGGCTTATAAATGGTGTAATAGCTGGCTTTGCCGATGCTGGTCTTGCCGATATAGTTGGTGTCTTCCCCGTACAGGGTATCGGCGATCTCTTCGGGAAGGTCCTGGGTGTGCGTGCCGGTCAGGGAAAAGATGGTGCTGAACATCCTTTTGTCGTTTTTGAAAAGAGAAACATATACGGGTTCGCCGCGCTTGCGGGAAAGTAGATCGCTCAGGGTCCTCACGAGGGAATTGGCATTATCGAGGATGACGATCTGGCTCAAGACCACCTTTTGGTCCTCGAGGGGTATAGAGACGAAAAGGCCTGCGAGCTGCGTCGTTCCCATGTCTACAGACGTAAAACCTCTGGCGGCCTCCCCCGAACCGGGAAGGGGTATCGTGACGGGATGATCGATGAGGTGTTTTCTCAGTGTAACGATGGGCCTGTTCCTGTTGTCCGCAAGATGAAGCACATCGATGTTCTCGCCGTGGAGCCTCTCCGCGAAGATCTCACGGATCTTTTCGACGTCTCGTCGCTGAATGGCGCTCTTTAGGACCCTCCGCATCGCAAGGAGCCTGAGCTGCGCCTCGATGTGATGGAACTCGCGGTCCACGGAAAAGGAAAAGAGGTTGATGTCGGAGGTCAACCCTTTCTCCAGTTCGTTGACGGCGATATGTTCGATGGACCGTATTCCCGAATAGGTCGTAACAACGGAAAGAAGGACCACGAGGGCGACAAAGAAAAGGAGTATCTTTGTAAAGAGGCTCATGAGAGGTGAGGGGTTCTGGGTGAGGGGTTATTGGTAATGGGAAAAGGCCCCGACCGCGGCGGTGATGCCTGGAAAAGACCGACATTTCGTGGAATGGTGGAGGTGACGGGGATTGAACCCGTGGCCCCCTCGTTGCGAACGAGGTGCTCTCCCGCTGAGCTACACCCCCAGGTAGCCATAATCATAGTCCATATTACCCCTCATATCAAGGGTTTTATGGCAACGGCACGGATCCGGCCTCCCTGAGCTTTCGCCGGAGATAATCACTGGTTCAGTATCCCCTTTATGGTCTCTTTGAGCTCCCGCGTGTCCGCCGACTTGACAACGTACCCGTCCGAAACCCAACTCGACAGGTCCTGTTTGAATTCCCCGTATGCCGAGCAGAGGATGACGGACTGGTCCTTGTTCCTGTTCTTTATGGCGTTCAACGTCTGAATCCCATCCATCACCGGCATTTTGATATCCAGGACCACGACATCGAAGGGAGAGCTTTCCAGTTTTTCCAGGGCCTCCATGCCGTTGGAGGCGGCTTCCACCTCATAGCCCTCCTCCTCGAGTTCCTCTTTGAATAGTAGCCTGATATTCTCCTCGTCGTCTACGACGAGCACCCTCACTTTTTTCATGCGAACTCCTCTTGCACCATGTTATTTTTCATGGGGAGATAGACGATGAATGTCGCTCCCTTTCCAGCCACGTTCTCAACCTCGATGTGTCCCTTGTGGTTCGTGATGATCTTGTTGGATATTGCAAGACCAAGACCGGTGCCGCGTTCTTTTGTCGTGAAGAAGGGGTTGAATATGTTGTCGATGATGGCGGGGTCGATGCCTCCTCCCGTATCGGTTATCGACACCGCGGCGAAGGGCTGTTCGTTATACATCACTTTCCGGATCTTCATTGACATGGATCCGGTGCCGCCCATGGCCTCGAAGGCATTCATCAGGAGATTGATGAAGACCTGTTTGATCTGCTGGCTGTCGCAGGAAACCGGCTCCACGGCAACGTCGAAATCCCTGACGATCTTGATCGATTCCCACGAGGGGTCGGAAGACAGGATGTACAGAATATCTTCAAGGAAGTCCTGGATCTTGCAGGATTCCTCGAAGGGCTGATTCTCTTTTACATAATGGAGTATTTCGTTGAGGATCGTCTCGAGGCGTGAGACCTCGTTGAGAATGATGTCGATATAACGGTTCTCCGTGTGGTCGTTCTGCATCTTTTTGGCCAAACGTTTGGTGAAGCCGCCAATAATGACAAGGGGGTTCTTGATCTCGTGGGCAATATTGGCTGTCATTTCACCAAGACTGCGGAACTTTTCCTGTTCGATCAGTCTTTTCTGGGCGTCTGTCAATTCGCGTACCACGTTTCTCAGCCGCGTGTTGAGGAGGGTATTTTCAAGCCCGCTTGATATGTAGTTCGATATGGTATTGATTATGTACTGACCGTTCTCCTCGATACTGTGCTGCTGGTCCGATTTTTCGCCGCAAAGCGTGATCGTGCCGAGGACCCGGTTCTTGGAAAGAATTGGCGCCGAGTAAAGGGAAAACGCAGGGGGATTGTCGAATTGTTCCTGCGAGCCGTTCCTCAGGGAGACGGGGCGCAGGAGCTTGATGGCCGATTTTTCGAGCTGGTCCACGTAATCCTTCGCGGCGGGATCGATTATGCCGTAGGTAAAGCGCTGCGTCTCCAGTTTGAGAAGGGGATATTCGAGTTTGACGGATACAAAAGAGGCGCTGAGCGACTTGGCAATGATGAGCGCAATGTTCTTAAGAAGCTCGTAGGGCCCCACGTTCGATGTGAGGACCTTACCCAGCTCCGACAACATTGCCAGCTCGCTGATGCGCTTTTTCGATGAAAGGATGAGTTCGAAAGCCCTCAATATACCGCCAAGCTCGCGGGATATGACGGACAGGAGGACCTTCTCCTGATCCTGGAGGGAATCGCGCCCAAGTGAACACAGAACGATGACCCCGAAGAGGTAGCTGTCGTCGGACAGGGGAAGAAAGGAGAAGGTCCTGAATTTTTCAAGATGATCGTCCAGTTCGGGATAGAAGAGGCAGCCGAATCTCGGCGAAATGTCCTTGAAGGTGAAGTACTGGGGGGAGCGCCTCTGCGCCACGCTGCCGACGACGCCCTCTCCGATGTGGCACCGGTAGTGGCTCAATATTCCGAAAAGCGTGCTTTTCTGGTTCGCATATCGACAGGTAAGACGCTTGTCCTTGTCGAAGGTGTAGACTATGGCCTCGTCGAACCCGAGATCCTGCGAGATGATATTGAGGATCGCATTGATCCTCGCAGCCAGCTCGAGGTTCGAGTGCGAGATCTCAATGATCTTACCGATCAGTTCCGCTTGATTCATGCTTCGCCATTGCTTTTCTGTAAAGTTCAACGTATTCACGGGCCGATTTTTCCCAGGAGAAGTCTTCCTTCATACAGCGGGTGATAAGGTTCGCCCAGGCCGTCTTGTCCTTGTACAGGGACAGTGCCCGGGCGATGGCGTCCAACATCGCCTCTTTCGTATATTCATAGAACTTGAAACCCGTTCCGGTTTCGGGAAAACTCGACAGGTCGATGATCGTATCCTCGAGCCCGCCCACGCCCCTGACAACAGGGACGGTGCCATATTTCAGGCTATAGAGTTGATTCAGTCCGCAGGGTTCATACCGGGAGGGCATGAGGAACATGTCAGCCCCTGCCTCCATGAGATGCGCCAGCTTGTTGTCATAGGCTATCCTTATCGAAAAGGATGCGGGAAACTTCTTTGCCAGTGCCGTGAAGAGATCGTGATATTTTCGTTCGCCCGTGCCCAGAACGACATATTGCATGCCGAGGTCGTTCATCTTTTCGAGGGAGTCGGCGATGAGGTCAAACCCTTTCTGGTCCGCAAGCCGGGAGATGGTCGCCGCCAGCGGCATATTCGGGCTGACGGGCAGATCGAAGGCCTGCTGAAGGGCCTTCTTGCACGCCGCCTTGTTCCCCCGCTTCTCTGCGCTGTAGCGGCCGGGAAGGTGCTTGTCCGTTTCGGGGTTCCAGTCCCCATAGTCTATACCGTTGACTATCCCGTAGAGATCCTCCCGCCGTGTGGTGAGGACACCGTCGAGCCCGCAGCCGAAATCGGGTGTCTGGATCTCCCTGCTGTACTGCTTGCTCACCGTACTCAAGAGGTCTGCGAAGACGATGCCGCCCTTGAGAAAATTTATGTGGCCGAAGAATTCCAGGGAGTCAGGCGTAAAGTACTCCCAGCCGACGTTGAGAAGATGCATGTCATAGTGCCAGAATATCCCCTGGTATCCGAGATTGTGGATCGTCATAAGGGTCGCCACGCGGCTGAGCTCGGGGTCGTTCTGGTGGACGGTCTTCAAGAAGACCGGCGCGAGGGCCGTCTCCCAATCGTTGCAATGGAGAACATCGGGGACGAACCCCGTCACCTTGATGGTTTCCAGGATGCTCTTGGCAAAAAAGATAAAGCGCTCGGCGTTGTCGAGGTAATCGCCGTCGGGCGTGCTGTAGAGGTAATCACGGTAATAGTATTCGTCCTTTTCGACGAGATAGGCCGTTATGCCGTCGTATTCGCTCTCAACTATCTCGGCGTCGACAAAAGACTGCGACACCTGGCAGGATATCCGGTGGTTGCTGTACCGGATGGGAAAGCCAAGCTCCTCTATGCCCTTGTGCTTGGGGAGGATGACCCGGACGTCCACCCCGAGGTCTCTCAAGGCCTTCGGGAGGGCTCCGGTGACATCGGCAAGGCCCCCCGTTTTCACAAAGGGAAATATCTCGGGAGAAGCAATCAATATCTTCATTTTACCCCCTCATATCTCTGTTTCTCTCAGATACGTCGTGGCTTCTTCGGGTGGCGTGGGATTGATGTAGAATCCCGTTCCCCATTCGAAGCCGGCCATTTTCGTAAGGCGTGGGATGATCTCGATATGCCAGTGATAATGCTCCATGTCGATATTCACGGCCGGAGCCGTATGGACTATGTAATTATAGGGTGGGTTGTTGAGCACCTTGACGTACTTTCTCAGGATCGTTGAAAGGGCCTCGGCCAGGGAGTAGTAATTGTCCTCCGGGTCGTGCTCGGAAAAGACTGCGCCGTGCTGCTTCGGAAGGATCCATGTCTCGAAGGGAAAGCGCGAGGCGTAGGGTGATATCGCTATGTAGCGGGTGTTCTCATATACAATACGTGTATTTTCCTCTTTTTCCTGGGCTATGATGTCGCAGAAGATGCATCGTTCCTTGTACTTGTAGTACGTAAGCCCGCCGCCTATTTCCTCCGATACCCGCCTTGGCACGATGGGAAGGGCAATGAGCTGGGAATGGGCGTGGTCAAGGGATGCCCCGGCCACGGACCCGTTGTTCTTGAAGACCATGATGTACTTGAAGCGCGTGTCTCTCATGAGGTCCAGTATCCGTTCACGATATGCTATGAATACATCCTGAACCCTGGTCACGGACATGCCCGAAAGGGTTTCCCCGTGATTGGGCGTCTCGACGATAACCTCATGGGCGCCGATACCGTTCATCTTGTCGTATATGCCGAACCCTTCGCGGTCGAGGGTGCCTTCTATCCTGAGGGCCGGGAACTTGTTGGGAACCACCCTCAGGGACCAGTCGGAAGACCCCGGAGCGGAACCCGGCGGACGGACGACGTAAACCTCGGGGGGAGTCATGTTTTCGTTTCCCGGACACAGGGGACAGACGGCCACCTTCGTCGGCGGCGCTTCCTCCACAAAAAATACGGGTCTCTTGCCCCTTTCCGTGGAAATAATGACCCATCTATCAATAATAGGATCTTTTCTTAATTCAGGCATACCTCACTCCGGGCTTCGTTTTTTGACATGGCTATTTTTGCGTGATAAGAAAGAATTCAATGATACCGCTAAAGGACAATATCCCAACCCGCACCCTTCCCATTATAACAGGGGGTCTAATCTTTGTAAATATCATTATTTTCGTGTGGCAGCACCTCTTTCTCCATGTTTCCGCAAGCGCAACCCTTTACACTTACTACGGTCTCGTCCCCAGAGAATTCATCGCTTCCGTCGTCGCGAGACACGATCTTCTTCCGTACAATGTGATGACGATCTTCACCTCCATGTTCCTTCATGGGGGTTTTCTTCATATCATAGGGAACATGCTTTATCTGTGGATCTTCGGGAACAACATCGAGGACAGACTGGGGCACGCGGGGTATCTGCTTTTTTATCTTCTCTCGGGAATATGTGCGGCGGCTTTCCAGGTCTTCTACGACCCCTCCTCGGAAATCCCCATGATAGGGGCCAGCGGGGCGGTCTCAGGCATACTTGGCGCCTATCTCCTCGTTTATCCCCACGCACGCATAAAGACCCTCCTCATAATAGTGGTCTTCATCAAGATAGTCGACATTCCCGCCATCCTGCTTCTAACGGTCTGGTTCTTCATGCAGTTCCTTTACTCCAACGTAGACGGGATTGCCTGGTATGCGCATGTCGGGGGGTTCATTTTCGGTCTTCTCTTTGCCCTTCTTTTCATGGTCCGCAAGGGCAGCCGCAAGGCCGCCGGGGCCTGAGCCATGAAAACACCCCGGGCACTCGCCATTAACCCCTACGTCTACGATTTTGCCGCCTACAACTTCTGGTCGAGCCCTCTCGGTCTCCTGTACATCGCGGGCATTCTCAGGCAGAATGGTTTCCACGTGGACCTCGTCGACTGCATGTCCGTCAGGGAAGAAAAACGAAAGGCCGACGGGCGCGCCCCTTATCGCAAGCAAAAGGTGCCCAGGCCGGATGCGCTCAGGGGGGTCAGAAAAAGTCTCAGAAGGTACGGCATGCCGCCCGAAGAGCTCGCGGCCGTCCTTGAAGGGATGGAATCGCCCGACATCATACTTATTACATCCATCATGACCTATTGGTACGTGGGGACCATGGAGGTCGTCGATCTCGCGCGCCGGATCCATCCCCGCTCCAGGATAGCTGTCGGCGGCATATACCCCACGCTCTGCCATGAGCAGGCCGTCGCGAACTTCAGGGCCGCGGATCTCGTCGTCCCCTCGGGTGCGTTAGGCCTCTTCTATGGGTTCATCGAAAACCGGACGGGAAAGGTACTCGCCTTCAAGCCGGTCATGGACGATCTCAATGTCTTGCCATATCCCGCGTTCGATCTCTGCGACAGCATACCTTTTGTCCCGCTCCTGACGTCTTTGGGCTGTGCATTTCACTGCACCTATTGCGCTACCTCCTACATCTACCCCGGGATAACGCGCCGCAGCGTCGACTCCGTCGTGGAGGAGATACGGCACTGGCACGAACGCGGCGTTCACCGTTTCGTGTTCTACGACGACAGTCTCCTCTACAGGAGCAAAGACTACGCTAAACCCCTCCTGAAAAGGATCGCCTCATTGCCATTTGCGATAGATATTTACAACCCCAACGCCCTCAATGCCGCCTTCATCGACGATGAAACGGCCGCCCTTTGTGCCCGCTGTGGCTTCCGGGAGGTTCGCATCGGCCTTGAATCCGTCAATCCCGCCGTGCAGGCGGGCACCGGGGGCAAGGTGACGCGCGCCGTTTTCGAAAAAGCCCTGACGGCCCTGAAACGGGCCGGCTACAGCAAGGAGGGCGTCACCGCCTACATCCTGGCCGGCCTGCCCGGGCAACCCTGGCAGGAGGTAAAGGAAGGAATCGATTATCTCAAGGCCCTCGAAGTGACGCCCCACATTGCCGAATACACGCCCATACCACACACCCCCATGTTCGAGACGTACAAGGAGGCGGCAAGGTTCCCCATCGCCGACGATGCCATCTACCAGAATAACGCTCTCTTTCCCTACGCCTGGGAAGGCTTCACGGAGGAAGATCTGAACTATCTGAAAAGATATGCGAAAGAATAGTCACAAAACTGGCCCGAACGCCTCTAGGACAGGTATTTGTGCAGCTTCTGGTAGCTGGGGAAGTCGCCGTCCGTGAAGTCCGCACCGAGCTCCTTCGTCATTTCGCCGCCTTCGGCCACTCTCTTGATGGTGCAGCGCATCTTCACGGGGGTCTTTTCGTTGGGAACGGTGAAGATCGTGTCGAACTCGCCGTCATTCACCGCTTCATAGTCGTGGGGGATGGAGATCCGTAATCCTCCCAGCGAGACGTCAATAACAATGCCCGTCTGCAGGCTTGATTCCTTCGCTTCGCGTTTATAGATAAAGGCCGGCAGGGAGACCCCCTTTCTGGTGTAGCGCCTGCGCTCTTTCCTGGAACCCTTCAGCTCGACCTTATCCTTGACCTGCGAGTGAAGAATGTTTTCTATTATAGATGAAAGCGACCGTCTTTCCACCTCTGCTATCTTTTCCAGTGTCTGCTTTAACTCCTCGTTGGTCCGAAAACATATTGTCACGTCTTTCTTCATTAGTTTTCCCCCTTGAACTGCGCTATCCGACGCAAACCATCGCCGGCAACTTGCGATACATCAGTATAACATAACGCTGAACCGTTGAAAAGCTGAACATCCCGATGGGTAATGTATCATTCTTTGTGTCAGAACAAAAAACTGGGGTACCATCATAGCGAAGAACCCATCACAGTTCGGGACTATGATTAAGGAGGTACCCCAGATGGTACGCAGGATTATGATACGGAGT
>JAQVWF010000032.1:20592-27148 GCA_028698615.1 Syntrophorhabdaceae bacterium | reverse complement strand
CGGCATTCCCGGCCATCTCCGTGCCCTTTGACAGCCTTGCAATCCGCCGGGAAAATCCCCCTATTATCACTATGCTGTTTCGAAAGTTGTGGGCAGCCTCCATCAGGATTGCCTCTTGCCGGCGGCAGGACTCCATGATCTGCTGGATCAATTCCTTTCTGCCGAAGATCGCGCTTATGAGCTGCCCTATCACCTGCAGGTACTCGAAGTCTTCCGCCGAAACCGGCACATCCTCTTTTCCCGAGTCGACGATCAAGACCCCCAGGTTCCTCTTCTCCTTCGTGACTGGATCCTCATAGCCCAGGGGGACTATGGATTTCACATTGATCGGTTCGCCCAGTGTATGCTCGTAATGGTTTGATTGCCCGGCATCTGTGAGATTGACTGGTTTGCCCTTCCTCACCACGTCCCAGACAATACTGTTCTCTCGTATCGTGACGCCGCCTATGGGACAGCTATGCTCACCCGCCCAGAACCTGAGTCTCAAGTCATCCCCCTCAAGGAAGGCGCACCGCGCCCTCTTACCCAGTCGTTCACGGAGTTGCTGCAGGACGGTTTCTATTACCTTTTCGGGAATCTCGCTGGAGCTGAGCAGGCGGGCCGTATCAAGAATATCCAGGAAGGGGCTGGGCTTATCTTTCTCTGATGTCTTCATGGCAGTTCTCATCGGCTGCGGGTTGCGGCCAATTCAATGATACCATCTTCCGCTCCCATGAACAACCCGGAGTATTCCTGAACGACAGTCTCACAGGGAACATCATAATAAAAAAGGGGCCCGAAGGCCCCTTCTTGTCTAGCGTTGTATCTGGTTTTAGAAGAAATACCAAGCGCCGAATCTGTACACATCGGCAATGCCTGTGCGCTCAGCATTCCCTACGCCTGTGCCTGTACCAGCGGCGTAATCGTTGTAGCCTGTGTAGTTCCGAACCCACTGGATACCGAACCTAACGGCCTTGTTTGCATCCCACAGCATGTTGACGCCATAGCTCTGATCCATGTTCTCGGTGTTAGGATTTGTATTGCGTGCGTAGTTGCTGGCGTTGTGTTTCAGATAGCCGTAGTTGCCGTTGAGCTGAAGGGCATTGGTGATCCACCATGACAGGTTGGCCTGCAGTCCGAAGAGTGTCGGGGCTGCGTAGGTATTGTCCGGTCTCTGGTATGCTACATGGTTCTGATTGTACAGCCAGCCACTACCATTGAGGTTCTGGCCGACGAAGAAGTTACCATTGAGGAGTACTGACATGGACTTGTTGCCCTTTGTCTCGGGAACGATAGGTAATGAATACCTGAAGGCGACTGCCCATGACTCGAGCGTGGTGCTTGAGTAGGTGCTGTCAGTTGCGGCCAGGGTATAGGTCTCTTTGTCTCTGCCCCAGTATCCACCCAATGCTAACTTCAGGTTGTGAGGGCCGATCTTGCCACAGCGGTCGGTCCAGTATGCAACCTCGCCCTGAAGTCCCGGCCAGCTGCTTCTGGCAAAGCCGTCATTGGCCTGGCGGATGCCGCCAGCGGCGCCTGACCACTCAGTCGCGGAGGTGATGCCGAACATTGCGTTGAACTCTTTCGTGAAGAAATACCTGAAAGCCATCTGGGGCGTCCTGATGCCCTTGAGGTACTGGGCATAGTCAAGGATACTGACCGTCGGGACATAGTAGGGCATGCCCCACTGCTGCCAGGCCTGACCAATCAACAACTGTGCTGAATTCCACTTAAAGGTCATGAAGGCATGCCTGAGCTGGAATCCACCATACTGGTTGCCTGTTGACGTGCCGCGGAAGTCGCCTTCGATGAAGGCGCTTGTCTTGGCGCCCCACAGGTCGGGACCCTTGACGAGGAAGTTGAAACGGGTCTCGGCACCGGTCATGAAGGTGTTGCCGTACTCGTCTGCAAGGATCCCACGTGTGGCTGAGCTTCCCCTGGAGGCCCAAACCGCGTCTGCATCTGCGTTCTGGGATGTCCAGCCCACATCGTACTTCACGAAGCCGCCAAATGTAACATCGTATCTGCTTGATACGCTGCCTGCGTTACTCAGTACAGGAATAACAAGGAACAGCGCAAGCATAACCAATACTAACTTCTTCATTCTTGCCTCCTTAAGATTTTTTTTCGCGTCCTTATACATAATTGTCGCCACCGCACCTCCGTCAATTAAGTTTTTTTAATATTACCAACCCCCCTGAGGACTGTCAAGGGAAAAATTAATATATTTTAATAAAATATGGGTTACGGGTCATACCTGCCCAAAATGGATCCTGCGGGAGAGGACAGACGGGCCTTCAGGCATGCAGGATGGCAGTGGCCTATTACCCATCACCCATGGCCCGTCTTTTATGCTATACTGTTTAGCAACAAATCCTAAGGAGGGGAATTATGGAACCGAAAGATGTACGTCTGCAAGGATTGTTTCAAACTTATGGAAAAACGATCATACTGCCCTACGACCAGGGGCTTGAACATGGGCCGCGGGATTTCTTCAATGCCAGATTCGCCGAAGATCCTCTGCACATCGTCGAGATAGCAAAGAAGGGGCGGTACAATGCCGTCGCTCTCCATATCGGAAACGCCAGGCGCTATTTCAAGGACATGTACAATCAGGTGCCCCTCGTTCTGAAGGTGAACGGTAAGACGGAGATCCCCTCGGATGAAGAACCTCTGTCTCCCATCACCGCCACTATCGATGAGGCGCTTGCCCTGTCGGCCATCGCCGTGGGATACACCCTTTACATAGGCTCCCCGCGTCAGGACGAGGACATCGAGCAATTCACGTACGTACGCGAGGAAGCCCACAGGGCGGGTCTTCCCGTGATCGTCTGGTCATATCCAAGAGGCAGCGAAATTGAAGCCAAGGGCGGAAAGAACAGTCTTTATGCCATTGAATACGCCGCGCGTGTCGCCGCGGAACTCGGTGCCGACATGATCAAGGTGAACGTACCCAATCCGAAGAAGAACCCCGCCGTGCCGGCCCCCTACCGGGATTTTGAGACGGACCTTCTTGAGGCTATCAAAAGGGTCATCGGCACGACTGGCGGTGTTCCCGTAATTTTCGCAGGCGGGGAAATGGTCTCCGATGAAGATCTTCTTGCAAAGGCAAGCCTGTGCATCCGCGCGGGAGGATCGGGTTTCATCTTCGGACGCAATATCTGGCAGAGACCGCTCGATAAAGCCCTGGAGATCACGCGGAGCATAAAAGAGGTCATCAGAACGGAAAGACCGAAGAAATAGCGGCAGGGTTCTCATGGATTCTTTCAGGGTCCTTGACCACGACGCGGACATACGTCTGGAGATTTATGGGGCATCGATGGAAGAACTCTTCCATCATGCCGCCGTGGCGATATTTTCACTGATCACCGATCCTGTGCATGTTGAGCCGGCCCTGACAAAAGAAATCACCGTGTCGGGTAACGGAGAGCTCCTCATCAATTTTCTTAACGAGCTCCTCTTTATCTGGGACGTCGAAAGGTTTATTCCTGTCGATGCATCGGTATCCTTTCATGCCAAGGGCCTGACGGCCGTATTGAAAGGCGAGGTCTTCAATGAGAACAGGCACGTCATCGAAGTGGAAATGAAGGCGGTCACCTATCACGCGTTCGCCATAACCGAGGAGAACGGGAAATTCAAAGCTAACATTATAATAGATGTGTGAAAATGCGGGTTTCAGGGATGAAGGACGGTTTCAAATTTCAGGTTAAAGACAAGAACTGGAGACATTTGCAGCGGCAGGTCTTTACAGCAACATCATCATCTTCTTTGGGACTCTGTTTTCCTGAAACGTGAAACCTTCTTTTTGGGGTGAGATATGAGCGAAGAGACCGTCGGATTCGAGAGACTCGATGAGAACCGCCATATTGTCAGGAAGAGCGGGGCTATGCGGGTCGATGGTATCGTCTATGTCGATGAGGAGTTGCTCGGGTATCTCGGCACCGAAGAGAGTATCAAGCAGGTCCGGAATGTGGCCACCCTTCCCGGAATTGTCAAGGCGTCCCTTGCTATGCCCGATATTCACTGGGGCTACGGGTTTCCCATAGGCGGAGTGGCGGCTTTTGACGTCGAGGAAGGGATCATCTCTCCCGGCGGTGTCGGCTACGATATAAACTGAGGTGTCCGGCTCGTGCGCTCCGTGTTGAGCGCCAGGGACGTAAGAGACCGACTGCCCGATATAATCGATGGGCTTTTTCGAAATGTCCCGAGCGGTCTTGGCTCGCGCCGCAAAGACCTGAAGCTCTCTCACGGTGAATTGAGGGGGGTGCTTCAGAAAGGGGCACGGTGGGCAATAGCCAAAGGTTTCGGAACAAGCACAGACCTGGAGCACATAGAAGATCAGGGTTGTCTTGATGATGCCGAACCCGACGCCGTGTCCGAGAAGGCATATGAGCGGGGGAAAGACCAGCTCGGCACACTCGGCAGCGGGAATCATTTTGTCGAAGTAGGCTATGTTTCAGAGATATTCGATGAGGATGCGGCTCAGGCCTTCGGCCTTTTCCGGGATCAGGCCACGATCATGATCCATACCGGGTCGCGCGGCCTCGGCTACCAGGTCTGCGATGAATCGATCAGGCAGATGCTGCCGGCCGCCGAGAGATACGGCATTGCCCTCTTTGACAGGCAGCTGTGCTGCGCCCCTGTCAATTCACCGGAGGGACGCCGCTATTTTTCGGCCATGGCCGCCGCCGCCAACTACGCCTTCGCAAACCGGCAGATGATAACACACTGGGTCCGGGAGACATTCGAGGAAGTGTTCGGCGCCGGCTATGCCTCGCTCGGCCTTGGACTCGTCTACGATGTGTGTCATAACATCGCCAAGAAGGAGACACACCGGATAGAAGGAAAGGAAACGATACTGTGCGTTCACCGCAAGGGTGCCACGAGGGCCTTTCCTCCCATGAACCGCTTTGTTCCCGACAGGTACAAGGCGGTGGGACAGCCCGTTCTGGTTCCCGGCGATATGGGCAGGGCGTCGTACGTCCTCGCGGGGACACAGCGCGCCATGGACGAAACCTTCGGAAGCACCTGCCACGGCGCGGGAAGGGTAATGAGCAGAAACCAGGCAATGAGAACATCACGGGGACGATCCATCCAGAAGGAAATGGAAGAGCGCGGTATCTATGTGAGGGCGGCCAGCAAGGCAACCCTGGCAGAGGAAATGCCCGAGGCGTACAAAGACGTGTCAAGGGTGGTGCAGGTCGTTCACAGGGCGGGGATCTCCAGGCTGGTGGCCAAGATCACACCGCTGGGGTCCATAAAAGGATAACGCCTTGAACCTGACAGGCGGTTGCAACCATCCTTATAATAATGGTATTAACTGGTATGGTGGATGAAAAAGGGCTTATCATCGCTTTCACGGGCGATGGGAAAGGAAAGACCACGGCGGCGCTGGGCATAGCGCTTCGCGCGGTCGGCCGCGGGCAGAGAACGGCCATTTTCCAGTTCATGAAAGGTCTCGAGAGGTCGGGAGAACAAATGCTCGACAGGGCGGCCATCCCTCTCATCCTGGTCCATTCCTTCGGTGCCGGTTTCTTGAGACCGGGCGATGACCCCGCACCTCATCTTAAGGCCGCCGAACAGGGCTGGCAAGCCGCCCGGAAGGAGCTTCGCTCCGGCGGCGCCGATATCGTTATTCTTGACGAGATATCTCATGCGATCAATCACGGCCTCCTCTCCCTGGAATCGGTCATTCAAGCGATCATTGGCAGGAGGTACGGCCTTCACGTGGTGCTCACCGGCCGAAATATGCCCCCCGATCTCATCGACACGGCCGACATCGTCACGGAGATGAAAGAGATACGCCATGCCTACCACACGGGCAGACACCCGGTGATAGGAATAGACTATTAAGGACAGCTTTTCCCGCCGGAGAGCTCACGTTCTGTAAAAGCCCTCATCGACCTTCCCCTTGAACCCTTCACAGCCTGTTGACAAAGTCGTTTCTGAGGTCGGTTCCTGCTCTTTCATCATTCCGGCTTTAGGCCGGTGTCTTCACTCGCGGAAGCGGCATCCAGGAAATATGCGGGGATAGAAAGACCTCTGGATCCCGAATCAAGTCCGGGATGACGATAAGGAGGGCTTTACCAGCAGGCCTTTGAACATTGGAACTCTGGAACTTTCCTCTTCCCCTATCTTCTCGCCAGCCAAACACTCACGAAAATGATGGAACCCCCGATGAGCTGGGAATAATGGAGGGTCTCCCCGAGCACAAAATAGGCCGCTATGGCGCCGAAGGCGGGAACGCAGTACTGGTAGATCATCGTGCGGGACACCCCGATCCTTGCAACCCCCCGGTACCAGAGAAAAAAGGCGACGACAATGGAAAAAATGATGGAGAAAATAATGATAAGCCAACCCGTTGAAGAAAGGCGCCCGAGTTCCTGGGGATTGAAAAAGGACGGCACGAAGAATCCGAGAAGAATTGAACCGGCGGCCATGCTGTAGGCTGTTACCTTCAATGGCGAGTGCTTTTGCAGGAGCGGCTTGGAAAGGATGGTGTAGAGAGCCCAGGAAAGACTGGCGGCAAGCGCCAGAACAGTGCCCGCTATATCGCCGTTCATGAAGAAGATCCAAT
>JAQVWF010000032.1:10122-20492 GCA_028698615.1 Syntrophorhabdaceae bacterium | reverse complement strand
GTTACCTTCAATGGCGAGTGCTTTTGCAGGAGCGGCTTGGAAAGGATGGTGTAGAGAGCCCAGGAAAGACTGGCGGCAAGCGCCAGAACAGTGCCCGCTATATCGCCGTTCATGAAGAAGATCCAATCCCCCTTTGTCATGAGAATGTACACACCGGCGAACCCGACGATAATGGCGAATATCCGTTTCTTCATGAATTTTTCATAGCCGAAAAGGCTGCTCAGAAAGCCCCCGTATATGGGGGACATGTTGATGAGAATGCCGACATTGACGGCGGATGTGTACTTCAACGCAAACGTGAAAAGGAACTGATAGAGCGCGATGCCGACAGCCCCCAGCAGCGTAAGCCTCCATATGTCCCGGACCGGCACCTTTACATCTTCAAGAAAAAAGAGTAAAAGAAATAGAAGAAGACTCCCCGTTATAAACCGGATCAATATGACGTTAACCGGGGAAAGGTCGTTGAGAAGATATTTGACCGCCACCAGGTTAACGCCCCAGATCATGGAAACACAGAGGAGCAAAAGATCTGACATGTATTCACGTTCCACGCAGTTATTCTTAATTGTCATGAAATGCTTTGTCAATTCTTAACCGCGAGAAGTCAAAATTTATTATGATGGAGAATTCGATGGATCCCAGGGAAAAAATGATCTTTGCTCTCGACGTAGACCGTTTCGAGGAGGCACAGCAACTCGTTGTGGAATTCAAGGACCACGTCGGCATGTTCAAGGTGGGCAAGCAGCTTTTCACGCAATGCGGACCCAAGATCGTCGACTACATCAAACTGAAGAACTCAAAGGTCTTTCTGGACCTGAAATATCACGACATCCCCAATACCGTTGCAAAGGCCTCCATTGAGGCGGCAAAGCTCGGCGTCGATATTTTGAACGTCCACGCATCGGGTGGATTCACGATGATGAGCGAGGCCAAGCGGGCCCTCGTTGAGGCAGGAAAGAACCCTGGCCTTCAGCGTCCCAGGATCATCGGGGTGACGGTCCTCACGAGCCTCGATGACGCTGAACTGGAAAGGGTCGGTTTCGAGATGCCCGTCATCGAGCTGACAAAAAGACTGGCGCTCCTTGCCAGGGAAGCCGGGCTCGATGGAGTTGTCGCTGGAGGAAGCGAGATCGAGATGATCCGCGAGATATGCGGAAGGGACTTTCTCATCATCACGCCGGGGGTGAGGATCGAAGACAAGAAAGATGATCAAAAACGGACGATCACGCCTCAGGAGGCCATAAGAAGGGGGGCTTCGCACATCGTCCTCGGAAGGGCGGTCAGGAATGCAGCCGACCCTAAGGCCCTTTTGAAAAAGATCAGCGGGGACATACGCGATGCCCTTTCTGTTTAATAAGAACAGCATTCAGGAGGCCCTGAAAAGCCACCCCGGTAAGGTCCGCAGGCTTCTTATCCGCCAGGGACACGAGAAGGCCTCCGAGGAGATGATCGAGGAAGCAAGAAAGCAGGGTGTGGCCTACCGGATCCTTCCGTCGGAAGCCTTTGTAAAAAAGTGCGGCTCCCCCAGGTCACACGTATGTCTTGAACGTGACGACTTCGATTATACCGACCAGGACACCTTCCTCCAGCGCCTCGATACCATGGGCCCCGTCTTCCTTGGAGCACTGGACGGCGTGCAGGACCCGCAGAACCTCGGAAACATCGCCAGAAGCTCCGCCTGTCTGGGCGTAGACGCACTCATCCTTCCCAAAGATCGCTCCTGCGTGATAAATGAGACGGTGGCCAACATTTCCCGGGGCGCGACGGAATTCATGGAAGCCGTGCGGGTGACCAACCTTTCCCGGTATCTCGAAACACTGAAAAAAAGAGGGATATTCTGTTATGGTCTCGACGAGCGAGGCGGCACAGCGCTCTGGGAGACCGACCTCAGGGGACCCGTATGCCTTGTTTTCGGCGGGGAAGAAGGTCTGCGCAGGCTTACGAAAGATACCTGCGACGCCCTTGTAAGGATACCAACGAACCCTTCCTTTCCGTCACTCAACGTTGCCACATCCTTTGCCCTGGCCTGCTACGAAGTGAAAAAGCAGAGACTTTGACGGATCTCCTCCCGTTCTACCAACACGCAACCTTCTCCGATGCGATTCGGATCGATCGAACATCGGATCGATCGAACATGGGCCTGATAAAGATCTTCCGGGAAAAAGTGGCTGCCGAATCCTTCGGGCAGCGCTAGAAGTTTGTCTTAAAACGGAATCGCCAGCCGTCGTCGCGGGAATCGAGATGCCTGTTATCCTTTCGTTCCACAATAAGATTGCGCCCAACCATCACTTCACTGGACTCGGAGACCTTGATACCGAGGCCGACATCGGCCTTGTGCTCCTTTCTTGGTTCGGCTGCCACGCCCTTTTTATCAAGGTCCTCCACCCTCTCAATGGCAAAGTGGGGCTTATCTTCCGCAGAGCTGGCCGGTTCCTTGTCCCCTTCGCTGGTCTTCTCGTCCAGTACCTCAAGGGTGTAAACAGTGGAATCCGCCCCCTTCCCCTTTGATGAAGGGACAGGCTTAAGACGGATGTAGCTTGCCCTCCGGGGCTTGGTTTCCCTTGTAACGACGTGATAGCCTGTGCCGTCAAATTCAAGAAATCCGTGGGGGTTCTTTACGGCCGATACATTGGGAAGACCCTCCGGAGGTACAACTCCCTTTTCCTTGACCTGAAGGTCACCCACGGGCATGGGGTCGGCCTTGACAGTCCCACCGCCCAGGGGCAGAAGGACCAGAAAAAGAATCACTCCTGAAAACAGGTAAGGTCTTTTTGAGCCCATGTTGTAACAATTATAAAGGAAGTTGAAAAAAAAGCAAACTTTATTGTATGCTTAACCTGCCATGGACGAGACGATATATTACAGCACCAATGACCCGGATAAACGTGTCAGTTTCGAGACCGCGCTTCTGACGGGCATGGCATCGAACTACGGACTCTACATGATCGCCCGAAGGGACATCCCAATCCTTTCCAGGGACCGGATAGACGCCATGAGAGGCATGACCTATGCCTCAATAGCCTACGAAGTGCTGGAGCCGTTCCTCGGGCGTGAGGTGCCCCCGAAAAGGTTGAGATCGCTCCTCGAGGATGCCTACGACGCCCGGAAGATCCCCACCATGGTTCAGAAAGTCACGGGAAAAACATACATCATGTGGCTTACCAGGGGACCCACCTATTCCTTCAAGGACTATGCGGCCCGGTTCTTTGGCAGGATGCTCAACTTCTTCCTCGGCGAAAGAGGATTGCGAAAGGTGGTCATCGTGGCCACGAGCGGCGACACCGGCGGCGCTGTGGCAGACGCCCTGGTCGGCCTCAGGAACATCGATAACATCGTCTTCTATCCGAAGGGATCCATCAGTGAAGGGCAGAGACGGCAGATGACGACCCTGGGGAACAACGTTCATGCCTTTGAAGTGAACGGCGATTTTGATGTCTGCCAGGCCCTGGCCAAGAACATCCTCGGCGACACACCGTTCGCCATGGGGCTTTTCGGCGACAGCAAACGCTTCACCTCCGCCAATTCCATCAGCGTTGGAAGGCTGCTTCCCCAGGCCGTCTATCCTTTTTATGCCTATTCGCAGATGGGGGTCCCGGGAGAGCCATTCATCGCCAGCATCCCCTCGGGCAATTTCGGCAATATGATGGGAACCGTCATAGCGAGACAGATGGGGCTTCCCGTAGAAAGGATCATCTGCGGCGTCAACGAGAACAGAGAGTTTCCAGATTTCCTCTCCTGCGGCACCTATGCGGTGCGGCCTTCCATCAAATGTCCGTCGTCGGCGATGATCGTCTCTCATCCGAGCAATTTGGCACGCCTCATCGACTTTTACGGAGGCCACATGTTTGACGAACGGGATGCGTCGAAGGGCAACGTGATAAAACCCGGCATTATCGACCGCATGCCCGACATGGAAGCCATGCGGCGGGACATCGTTTCCCTGGGGATAACCAATGCCCGGCATTTTGAGACGATGAAGGCAGTCTACGAACGCTACGGGATAATTCTCGATCCTCACGGCGCCGTAGGTTGGGCCGCTCTGGAGGAATATCTTCAAGGAAAACACGACCGGCCCGCGGTGATCTACGAGACGGCCGATCCGGGGAAATTCCCCGAGGATGTCAGCAGGGCCATAGGGCTGATCCCCGAACCGCCCCCCGGTATGAAGGAGCAAGAAGACCTTCCCGAGCGCGTTTACAGCATCGAAGCGGAACCGATACATACACCCGAGGGACTCAAGCTTTCACCGGCACAGGTCGACGAGGCAAAAGAGAAGATCCGAAGAATATACGCCCCATGAACCACGGCGTTCCTTAAAACCGACATGAAGCAACGCTTTTTAACCCGTGCGAGAAGATATATCCGCTGCCTGGTCCATGTACCTGCAATAATGGTTCTGTGCCTTCTTCCCGTCGGTTGTTTCTTGCCCGACGGCATCGAAGATATCGACGTCAAGAAGCTGGAAGCCCGGATGGAAAATGGGAAGAGGCTCGTCATCGCTGACAACCGAACCACCCTCGAATATGTATCGGGCCGTATACCGGGCGCCATACACATCCCCCAGGAGGAATTCCACAGGATCGCAGCGTTCCTTCCGCCCGAAAAGGACACCCCTATCGTCTTCTATTGCAGGGGGTACGGTTGAGCCCCGAGTTTTAAGGCCGCGGTCGCGGCAAGGAAAGCGGGTTACACCAACGTCATGACCTTTCTGGCCGGTTACCCGGCCTGGGTCAGAAGAGGTAATCCCGTAGAGCGATAGCGCAACCGGACCCCTTTTGCCCGGATTCCGTGCAATGCCGCATTGACATCCCCTTTCTATTGCCATAGAATAAATGGAAATGATTTTCATTTAGGCAGCCATGAAAGACCACAACCGCATTCTGAAAGAACTCAATCTCAAGGCGACGCCGAAGAGGCTTGCCATTCTCGATATCCTGTCCCGCGAATCCACCTACTTGAGCCCCGAGGACGTCTGGATAAGGATGAAAGGGATCTTCTCTGCCATCGGGCTCCCAACTGTCTATCGCAACCTTGAAGATCTGGCGGGGGGCGGGGTCATAGTCAAGGTCATCCATCCCGACCGCAAACTCTATTATTTCTTCTGCGACAACAGGGAGCACCATCATCATTTCGTCTGCACCTCGTGCAAGAAGGTGGACGATCTCAGTTTTTGTGCCTTCGAGGAGATCGAGAAAGAAGTGTCGCAAACCCTGAACGGAAAGGTTTCATCACATATCATGCAGGTCTTCGGCGTTTGCAGTGATTGTTCGCCGGGCAAGGGAAGGGACCGATGAAAAGGAAGGGACTGGTCCTCGTCCTCTTTCTGGCGGTACTCCTCATAACCGCCGTTTCCTGCGGGCCAAAAGATAACAATGCCGGAGGCGGCCATCAAAGGATCGCCGTCGTCACCACCCTTTTTCCCCTTTTTGATTTCGCAAGGGTGGTCGCAGGCGACAAGGCCGACGTCTCCCTGGTCCTGCCGCCGGGAGTGGAGCCCCACGCCTTCGAGCCAAAACCGGGAGACATGGTGCGAATCAACGCCGCGCAACTTTTCGTGTATACCGGCAGGGACATGGAACCCTGGGCGGAGAAGCTCTTGAAGGGGATCTCCAACAAGACCCTCATCGTCACGAACACGAGCCAGGGTATCAAACTAATGGAAAGCGGCGAGGAAAACCATGAAGGCGAGGAGGAAAAGGGCGGCCATGGCGGCCATGGTCACGGCACTTACGACCCTCACATCTGGCTGGACTTCCAAAATGCCATGACAATGGTAGACACCATCACCGATGGGTTGTGCGTGGCCGATCCGGCAAACAGCACATTTTTCCGCAAGAATGCGGCCGCATATAAGGAAAGGCTCTCCTCCCTTGACGCGAAGTTCCGTGAAGCTCTCGGGACATGCAGGACGAAGACCCTCATTCACGGCGGCCATTCTGCCTTCGGGTACCTCGCCCGCAGGTACGGTCTGGAATACATCAGCGCTTACGAAGGGTCTCCGAATGCGGAACCCACCGCAAGAAGAATAATCGCGCTCAAGAGGAAAATGAACGAAAAAGGTGTTCGTTATGTCTATTTCGAGGAGTTGATAAGCCCGAGAGTGTCGGAACTTCTTTCCAGGGAGAGCGGCGCGGCGCTCCTTTATCTCCACGGCGCTCACAACCTCACGAAGGATGAGCTTGAAAAAGGCGTGACCTTCATCTCTCTCATGGAGAACAACCTTGAGAATCTCAGGAAGGGCCTCGAATGCAGATGACGGGCATCGTCACAACGGAAAAGCTGTATTTTCGGTTCAACGGCGTCGAGATATTGAGCGACATCACCTTCACCCTTGAAAAAGGGGAATTCCTGGGAATAGTCGGACCGAACGGCTCGGGAAAGACCACCCTCATCCGTCTCCTTCTTGGGCTTCTCAGGCCGACGGCCGGCTCGGCAACCCTTTTTGGGTACAATGCCGGCCTGTTCAACGAGTGGCAACGTGTAGGATACCTCCCCCAGAAGATAGCGGCCTTCAACCCTCATTTTCCCGCGACAGTGGAGGAGATCGTCGCCCTGGGGCTCCTGGCCGGTAAGAGCTTCCCGAGGAGGGCCGCGCGGGGCGACCGGAGATCCGTTGATGACGCCATGGCCCTCATGGATATCACCCCCATCAGGAATAAGCTCATTGGGGAACTCTCCGGGGGCCAACAACAGCGGGTTCTTATAGCGAAGGCACTGGTGGCCGGACCCGAGCTTCTCATTCTTGACGAGCCGACAACCGCTCTCGATCCTGAAGGCCGGGAGAGATTCTTTGCAACCCTGAAAGACCTCAATGAACATGGGGCGGTGACGATCATCATGATAACCCACGACATGGGGACCATCGGCCAGCACGCCTCCAGGCTCCTCTACCTGGACAAGAACCTCATATTTTATGGCGGGTTCAACGATTTCTGCCTTTCCAGGGACATGACGAACTACTTCGGTGAATACTCTCAGCACCTCATCTGTCACAGGCATGATAACCAATGATACATGACCGGCACGGCTCATCCGTCCCCTCGTTTTTCCATTGGTCATTACCGGAGAGGCCTGATGGACTTTCTTGACCTCTTCAGCCACGGTTTCATCCAGCGGGGGCTTGTTGCGGGCTGCTTCATAGCCGCGCTTTGTTCGATCCTCGGCACGTTTCTCGTCCTTCGGCGACTCTCCTTGATAGGCGACGGGCTCGCGCATGTCACGTTCGGCGGTATTGCCATGGGACTTCTCTTCCAATCCTATCCTTTCTATGTGGCGGTCCCCATCGTCATGGCAAGCGCCCTGGGTATTCTCAAACTCATCGACAAGGCCCGCCTCTACGGGGACGCCGCCATAGGCATCGTTTCCTCGTTGGGCATAGCCGGGGGCATCCTTATCGCGAGCATCGCAGGCGGTTTCAATGTCGATCTTTTCAGCTACCTTTTTGGGAACATACTGGCCATAAGCTACGCAGAGGTATGGACCTCCGTCCTTTTGTGTCTTTGCCTCATTATTGTCATTGTCCTCTCTTACCGCGAATTGCTTGCGATCACCTTCGACGAGGAATCTGCCAGGGTCTCCGGGATAAAGACGGAGCGCATCAACCGCATTTTGGTCCTCCTCACGGCGCTCACAGTCGTTCTCGCCATGAGGGTCGTAGGGATCATGCTGGTCTCGGCACTGCTCATCATTCCCCCGGTGACAGCATTGCAGTTTGCCCGGGGATTCAGGACAACCATCGTCGTATCCTGCCTCACGGGCATCCTCTCCGTACTTGCAGGTATTACCATTTCTTTTGCCCTCGATCTGCCCGCCGGAGCTACCATAGTCATGGTGAACTTCGTGCTTTTTCTCCTGTCATTTATGACAGCTCGTGTAAGGAGCAAGCGGGCCTCCCAACAGCCATAGGGCCTTGCCGAAGCCACCTCGTACCCCTGACCACGCTTTTCAGCGATAACTCTCCGTATTTTCAGCCGGATATTCGCAAGAAAAAGATTACGTTCCAACGTTGACAACGCAAAACTCCAACATTATATTAGCCTAGACGCGAAAATTTCAGGAGGAGATGAACATGGCAAGAAAAGTTATCGGAATAGACCTGGGCACTACGAATTCAGTTGTCGCGGTTATGGAGGGCGGCGAGCCGAAGGTCATCATAAATGAAGAAGGAAGCAGGATTACACCAAGTGTGGTTGCGTTCACAAAGGATGGCGAGGTACTCGTCGGGCAGACGGCAAAGAGGCAGGCCATTACAAATCCCGAGAACACCATATTTTCGATAAAGAGATTTGTGGGAAGACGTTTTAGCGAGGTTCAGGAAGAGATCAAGACCGTTCCTTACAAGGTGGTCGAAGATCAGGAAGGCAACGTCCGTGTCGATGTCCGGGGTAAGCAGTACACCCCGCAGGAGATATCGGCCTTTGTGCTCCAGAAACTGAGAAAATCCGCTGAGGCCTACCTCGGCCAGCAGATAGACGACGCGGTCGTAACCGTGCCGGCTTATTTCAACGATTCACAGCGGCAGGCGACGAAAGACGCCGGCAGGATAGCGGGGCTCAATGTCCTTCGGATCATCAACGAGCCCACGGCATCGGCATTGGCGTACGGCCTCGACAAGAAGAAAGATGAAACCATCGCTGTTTATGACTTCGGGGGCGGTACCTTTGATATATCCATCCTCGAGGTCGGCGACAACGTCGTGGAGGTCAAGTCGACGAATGGAGATACCCACCTCGGCGGCGACGACATCGACCAGCGCGTGATAGACTGGATCGTCTCCGAATTCAAGAAAGACCAGGGTATAGATCTTTCAAAGGACCGGATGGCCCTGCAGCGGCTCAAAGAAGCGGCCGAACGCGCCAAGGTGGAACTCTCTACGACCATCGAGACGGAGATAAACCTGCCCTTCATCACGGCTGACGCCTCGGGACCAAAACACCTTAACATGACGCTCAGAAGGGCAGAGCTGGAAAAGCTGGCCGACGACCTCTTTCAGAGGACCATGGAGCCTTGCCGGCGCGCCCTCAATGACGCAAAGATCCCGACGGATAAGATCGACGAGGTGGTCCTCGTCGGCGGCTCCACCAGGATTCCCAGAATACAGGATATCGTGAAGGAATTCTTCGGCAAGGAACCTCATCGCGGCGTTAACCCCGACGAAGTCGTTGCCCTCGGTGCAGCCGTTCAGGCAGGCGTTCTCGCCGGCGAGGTAAAGGATGTTCTTCTTCTTGATGTAACACCCCTGTCACTGGGCATCGAGACGCTTGGCGGGGTGCTGACGAGGATAATCGAACGCAATACCACCATCCCGACCAAGAAGAGCCAGGTCTTTACAACCGCCGAGGACAGTCAGACGAGCGTCGAGATACACGTGCTTCAGGGCGAGAGGGAAATGGCCAGAGACAACAGGACGCTGGGAAGGTTCCACCTCATCGGACTGCCTCCGGCGCCGAGGGGTATACCGCAGATAGAGGTCACTTTCGACATTGACGCAAATGGCATACTCCACGTATCCGCGAAGGACACGGCAACCGGCAAAGAGCAGAGCATCCGAATCACCGCTTCAACAGGCCTCTCGGAAGAGGACATCCAGAAGATGGTCCACGATTCCGAGGCCAATGCCGAGGAGGACCGCAAGAGAAAACAGGATGTCGAGCAGCGCAATCAGCTCGACAACATCATTTACACAACCGAGAAAACACTCAGTGAGAACAAGGACAAGCTCTCCGCCGAGGACATCAGGACCGTTGAGGACCTGCTGACCCCCGCAAGGGAGGCCATAAAGAGTGGTGATTCCGAAAGGATCAAAAAGGCAGCGGAAGATCTGACCAAGGCCTCCCATAATCTTGCCGAAACACTCTACAAACAGACATCACAAACGACGTCGCAGGGCGCCCCCGGACAGGATGGCGGTCCACAGCAGCAGGCCCAGCAGGGCGACGGCAAGAGAGACGATGATGTCGTGGACGCGGAATTTGAGGATGTGAAGAAATAGGGGGAAGAATGGTAATCGGCTTAAAGAACGATAAAAGCATAAAAGACAGGATGTTCATACCGGCCGAACTGCCCGTTCTGCCGTTGAGGGGAACGGTGGCATACCCCGACCTTGTTATGCCCCTCATCGTGGGGCGGGAGAAATCGATACGCCTTGTCGATGAGGCAATGAGCAAGGACAAGATGATAGCCATCATAACGCAGAAGAATCCCGATATCGAGGACCCGGGCGCGGAAGACCTCTACACGGTCGGGGCCGTCGCGACCATCATGAAGATGGTCAAAATGGTCGATGGGAGCCAGAGGGTAGTAATTCAGGGCCTGTGCAGGTGCAAGGTCATCGAGTTCACCGAGGCCGAGCCAAACATCAAGGCAAGTAT
>JAQVWF010000032.1:0-10022 GCA_028698615.1 Syntrophorhabdaceae bacterium | reverse complement strand
ATCGACGGGGCCTCGAAGATCCTCGACGAAGACCATTACGACCTGGAGAAGGTCAAAAAAAGGATTCTGGAATACCTGGCCGTAAGAAAGCTCAAGGCCGATATGAAGGGACCGATCCTCTGTTTCGTCGGTCCCCCGGGTGTTGGTAAAACGTCACTGGGCAAGTCCATCGCGCGGGCCCTGGGCCGCAAGTTCATGAGGATGTCTCTCGGCGGCATCAGGGATGAGGCGGAGATACGGGGGCACAGGCGTACATACGTGGGCGCCCTTCCCGGCCGGATCATACAAGGTATCAAGAAAGCGGGATCCAATAACCCCATATTCATGCTCGACGAGGTCGACAAGATAGGCACGGATTTCAGGGGCGATCCCTCAAGTGCCCTCCTGGAGGTTCTTGACCCGGAACAGAACTTTTCCTTCAGCGACCATTACCTTGAAGTGCCTTTTGACCTTTCAAAGGTCATGTTCATAGCGACGGCAAACATGCTCGATCCCGTACCTCCCGCGCTGAAAGACAGGATGGAAGTCTTGGAACTGCCCGGCTACACCGAGGAGGAGAAGCTCATGATCGCCCGTCAGTTCCTTATCCCCAAGGAACGTTCCGAACACGGCCTTTCAGAAGACCATATTGAGTTCGAAGACGAAGCCCTGAAGGTTGTCATCCGCTCCCACACCCGCGAATCGGGCGTCCGTAATTTGGAAAGGGAGATAGCCGCCATATGCCGCGCCGTAGCCAAAGACGTGGCGCAGGACAAGACCGAAAAGCAGACGATCACTGCCGACAGCATACATTCATTCCTTGGCCCCATCAAATTCTTCTCCGAGGTCGCGGAACGCACAAAATATTCGGGAGTCGCCACAGGCCTTGCCTGGACACCGACAGGCGGCGACATACTCTTCATCGAATCCACAAAGATGCGCGGCAAGGGCGCCCTGTCACTGACCGGCCAGCTCGGCGACGTCATGAAAGAGTCGGCTCAGGCGGCGCTCAGCTACATCAGGAGCAAATACGGGGACTACGAGATACCGGAGGACTTCTTCGAGAAAAACGACCTTCACGTCCATGTCCCCCAGGGGGCCATACCCAAGGACGGTCCCTCCGCCGGCATTACCATGCTTGTTTCCCTCGTCTCTTTGCTGACAGACAAACCGGTGCGTAACGATGTGGCCATGACCGGGGAGATCACCCTGCGCGGCCTCGTCCTGCCCGTCGGCGGAATAAAGCAGAAGGTCCTCGCGGCAAGGCGGGCCGGGATAAGGAACATCGTCCTGCCGAAGCTCAACGAAAAGGACCTCGAAGAGGTTCCCGAAAGCATCAAGAACGGCATGGATTTCAAGTTCATCGAGAAGATGGACGAAGCAATAGACATCTGCCTGGCGAGCAAATAAAAGCCCCAGGTTTCAAGGCCGAGAAACACAAGAAGGGGCAAGCTTCAGGCTTGCCCCTTTACATTTGGAGTTTTCAATATCTTCCCTTTACGCGGTCTCTCGACAATGCCTCAGCGGCAGGGCACGGGCCTTCTTAGACGTAAAACCTGAAACTTGAGGCCTGAAACATCGTCTTTCTTACTTCTCCACCGCCTTGAGTTCACCTGCTCTGTCGGGCTCCAGGTTGGCCTTGTCGAAGGCGGCATCAGCGGGGAGAATGAGAAAGAATTCCCGGGAATCGTCGACCTCCATGGTTGCGTCGTCGACGATGAAATCCAGGACATGGCCTCCCTTCTTTCCATCGGCACGGAGAAAGTGAAGGTGGTAGCCGGGCACGTTGATTCCCTTCGCAAAAGAAGGGCACCAGAATCCAACCATCGTCCCGGCAACGTTGGCAAGATCGAAGATAGGCTGTGTCTTCACGATCTCTGTCAGGGACCGGTAGGGTTTCTTCTGCGCGGGAACACTCCGGGTCTTCACCATTTTGAATGTCCCCGTCACCTTGACGGCATAAAAACTGTTGCGCGTCGGAAAGTTCCCCTGGGTATTTGAGGTAAAGCTCTTGAGGTCTGTCCCTGGTGCGAGGGGCATGGTCCTGTCCGCCGCGAAGAAGGTCACTGCGGCAAAAGGGGTCCTGATATCCGGTCCCGGTCTCCTGACATCACCCGCGCTCGTCACCTGGTAGAAAACACCATCGAGAAAGACCATCTCTCCATCGAGAGCGGCAAACGTCCCGAGGCCGAAATCACCCTTTGTGCGCAATTCGCCCAGGGTCGTAGGACCGTCATACACCCCGGTCATGAGGGCGTCTATCGTCGACACCTGAGTGATGGTGTCCTCTCCGGCAAAGCCCGGCAATGCCGCCAGAAACAGAAAGCATGCAGCAACCGATATCCCCAAGAAACGTTTTATCATTGGATCTCCCCTATCACGGCGCCAGTTGCACCTGGTCGCCAAATCTCTTTTCCAGCGCCTCGACGAGTCCATCCGCCTTGCCCTGGGATTCGAACTCCACCATCAATTCCCCGCCATCGCCCACAACGAAGCGGCCGAAAGGCCTCACCGCCTCTGAGACATCCTCCGGTTCGACGGTCCACCAGCCGCGAGTGCGCCTCAAAAGTTCCTCACCCTTGAGTTTCTGGGGGGTCACAAGGTCTATGGTGCGAAACCAGGCTGTCCAGCCCACCTGTGCCGGCGCGCGCAAAACGGGAGCCACCGGATCGTGATAGATCCTGCACCTGCCAAAGAGACGAAGACGGATCATTTGAGCACCTCATCCACGAGTTTTTTTAACTTTGCATCATGCGGCAACGCTGCGTCGGGGATGTCGACCCCTTTCATCGACATGGCCCGGGCGAGGCAGAAGACGTAAATTGCCTCGGCGGAACTTTCGTCAGGCCCCATGCCGCGCTGCATCGCGCCCGCCCAGGACCTCTCAAAGAACGTCAGGGCGGCTTCACGGAAACGGCGAAGACGCTGGTCGGTGGGCGAGATACCGACAGCCTTCAGAAACGCTTTCTGTGCCGTCTCGACTGTGGCAAACACCTTGCGCATGTAACGTATTTGCGGGTCCCGTCCCCAGGTGTCGTTATCGGTCATATCTCCTCCGTACAAGGTCACGCCGTTCTTCCCGGCTCATCTGCGCGGGTGCTGGCGGCGGACGACTCTTGGATAGTCGTAATAAAGTAATGGAACCCTCCCCCGGTGTCAATCGCAAAGGCTTTTCGACAGGTTTGAACCCCGTGCGCCGGGGCTTTTTTTCTTTACAATAAACCATCGGCTGGACCATACTTTAGGATTATGAAAAAGGCTTCACTCGCTGTCATCCTCTTTATCGCGCTTATGTGCATCTCACCCGCCGCATGGTCGGGACCGACTGTCAGCACTCAACCTACGGACATGTTTCTCCTGGCCTTCGGCAAAGGAAAAGTTGAAGTGAAGCTCTACTCCGACTATTTCTGCGGAGCCTGCAAAAACCTCGAACCCAGCATCGAGTACCTCATTGCCGACCTCGTTGAGCGAAACATCGTTACCATCACATTCGTTGACACCCCCATGCACAAACACTCCGCCCTGTATGCCCGGTACTTCCTTTATATCCTCAATGCAAAAAAGGAGATCGCCCACGCGCTCAAGGCGCGAGCTGCCCTTTTCGAGGCGGCGCAACAGGAAATCGTCGACAGTAATAAACTGGAGCAGTTCCTCGCTGCAAAAGGTTTCAGGTTGAAGCCCTTCGAGGCGAAACCCGTCTTCGCCATTCTCCAGAGGTACCTTCGCAGTGACAATATTAGTGCCACCCCGACCGCAGTTGCCGTGCGAGGCGACAAGAAAGAGTTCCACCAGGGCGTGCCGAACATAACCCGAATGTTTGAAGGCCTGAAACAGGCCTCAAGAGAAGGCCATGGAAGAAAGGGATAACGATCAGAAGAAGCTTCTCGAGACGGCGCGTGTGATAGCGATCATCGGCCTTTCGCCAGATACCGGGAAGGCAAGCAATGTCGTCGGAAGCTATCTCATTGCCCATGGCTATCGCGTAATACCCGTCAACCCGGGATACACGGAGATACTGGGGCAGAGATCATATCCCTCCCTCTCCGACGTCCCCGACAGGATAGACATAGTGAACATCTTCAGAAAGGCCGATGAGGTCCTGCCCATCGTAAGGGAAGCGGTCGGGCTCGCACCAAAAGCGATCTGGCTCCAGCTTGGCATCCTAAACGACAAGGCCAGGAAGATAGCCGAAAATAGCGGCATCCCTTTTTACATGGACCTGTGCATAAAGCAGGAGCACGCAAGGCTCATCGGAAAGTAGGAAATGGAAAACCTTTTCGGGTCTTCCGGCGAGGATATTCCAACAATCAGGCCAACAACAACACCTGACGAAAGTGCCCTGGAAACCATGAAGAAGGAAACCTTCCCGCAACACATTTCTTCTCGTGAAGAGTCGGCAGACCTCTTTCTAAAGGGGGGAACTATAATCAATGTCTACTCCGGGGAATTACTCGCAGGCAACATTGCGGCAAAGAACGGAAAGATCGTCTATGTGGGCCCTTCTGAGCATTATATCGGAGGAGGCACGAAGGTCCTTGAGCTCAAGGGCAAGACGATAGCGCCGGGTTATATCGAACCCCATTTTCATCCCTGGGACGTGTATAATCCCATATCGATCGGCCAGGAAGCGTGCCGGCGGGGCACGACAACGGTCTTTTGCGACGACCTCATTTTTTACATCGCCATGGGTCCGAGGCTTTTTGAAGAATTCATGGATGCCTTCTGTGACATGCCGATCAAGTATTACTGGTCGTTGAGAACGGCGCCGCAGTCCCCCATGCGGGATGAAAAAGAAGTGTTCTCAGTGGGAAATCTCGTGAGCGTCCTCGAGAACCCCCGGATCCAATCCATCGGTGAGATCACCCGATGGATGGAACTGATAAAAGGCAATTCGGAAATATCCCGGGTGATTGCCCGGACGAAAGAGCTGAAGAAAAGGGTGGACGGCCACACGGCGGGTGCCAGGTACGACAAGCTCAACCGACTTGCCCTGGCAGGCATGGAATCCTGCCATGAAAGCATCAACGGCCAGAACGTCCTTGACAGGCTGAGACTTGGCTTCTACGTCATGCTCCGAGAAAGCTCCCTGAGGCCGGACCTGAGCCTTCTTCTTAAGACCGTCACCAGACACCGCGTGCTGACCGACCGCCTTCTTCTCACAACGGACGGCTCGATGCCGGAATATTATCATACCCACGGCGTCACCGACCATCTGATCAGGATAGCCCTCAAGGAGGGTATCGATCCAATAAACGCCTATCGGATGGTGACCATCAACCCCGCCGTCTACTTCGGGTTCGACCATAAGATCGGGGGGATAGCCCCGGGGCGGGATGCGGATATGGTGATCCTCGGCGACATCCACGAACCGACCCCGGAAATGGTCATCTCCAACGGCAGGATCGTGTCAGAAAAAGGCAAACTTGTGGAGCCGTTTCCACAAATTGATTGGGAGACATATTTTCCCAGGGCTTCCTTCTCCAAACGCGACTGGAAGGCAGACAAGGATCTCTTCAGAATCCCCGTCACAGAAGGCTCCGCCCTGTTTCCCGTCATAGAGCTTACGAATCCTGCCATAACGCATACCAACTGGGTCGATCTCCCTTCCCGCAATGGCTTTCTCGAATTCGACACATCCCGGTACCTCATGGTGGCCATGATAAGCAGGGACGGTGACTGGATAACGATGGGACTCCTCGAAGGTTTTGGCAGCGGGGTCGAAGCCCTGGTCTCCTCGTACAACACGGCGGCCCAGATCCTGGTCATCGGAACGAACCCTGAGGCGATGAGCGCTGCCGTGAACAGGGTCCTCGAAATAAAGGGGGGCATTGTGATCTTCGACAAGGGCCGCCTGTGCTACGAACTGGCCTTACCCATCGGTGGGGTCATGTCCGAAAAAGACCTGCCCGAACTTGCCAAAAAAGAGAGAGAATTCCAATCGATCCTTTTTTCAAGAGGATACCCCCATCATGACCCCATGTACACCCTCGTTTTCCTGCCCAATGATTTTCTTCCCGAGGTGCGGGTCAACTATCGGGGCATCATCGACGTGAAGAACAACAAGGTGCTCTGGCCCAGGAGAGATCTGGCCTGAAGGGGTCGGCGTGTCCGAATTATTTGTACTTGGAGATCAAATACGCGGTGTAGCCTTCTTCGGTTTGCCACGCATCCGATACATGTTTAGGCGGTTTCCCATTATAGTGCTTGAGCATGTCCTGTTTCAGGTTTTCAACATCCTTCTGGAGCTTGCTAATTTTCTCCTCCGTCCCGGCCTTCTTGCCGCTGACTGTTTGTTCCCGTTCCCTGGCTTCCCGTGACGTACTTTCCTGATCCATAATGTCAGCCATATTTATGCCTTTTGGGGTTCTTTCGGGATTGTTGTACCTGTATAGCTCGCGGTGAGCAGCCACCAGTTCCGAATTGATGCTCCTGAACTTTTTAAGATACTGCGTTGTCGTTTCATCAAACTTGCTATTTTCTGCCGGTACGTTCTTTTCCTTGATCGCAGTTGATCCTGATTTCATCTCCCCTGTCTTCTTGTCCTCGCTGCCCGCTGCAGGCGTATTGTCTGCAAATCCGATCAACAAACAAAGGGCGATCAACATCAGCAATGCGTTTTTCATCCTCTTCTCCTTAACCCAAAAAACTTTATCCATAATTCTATCGATATTACCAATATCATTCGATCAACAGTTTGTAAATTAAAGATTTGCGGAGGCGGATAATAATCGATATGGACTGGACAGGTATGTTTCAGCACGTTTTGAGAATATCCTGCTGCTCTTTAGTTTTTACTGGCGCGCCCGCCGCGATTCGAACGCGGGGCCTTTGGCTCCGGAGGCCAACGCTCTATATATAACCGTATTTGTCGATGTTTGTATACATAAATCTCTTGACGTATTATATCTAACAATATAAAGTACTTGAAACAGCATTTTCCTCCAATTCCGAGTGATGAGAAAGGACGAGTTTATCTATGCCAGTATCGAAACATCCGCCAAAGGGTAGCGTACCGGGTAGCACGGGAATCACCAAACCTGAACCAAGAATAGAAACCAATGGAACCTCCACGGAAAAGAATAAGCGAAAAGCGACACAGTATCAAGGAGTGTATGAAAGAAAAGCCATCCGCACCCGTAAACCTGACGGGACCCCCGTGAGGGACATTTGCTACGACATCACCTACAAGCAGGGTGGAAAGAAGAAATGGGAAAAGGTCGGCTGGAAGAGCCGGGGGGTGGATGCCAAGCTTGCGTCCCTTGTCCGTGCAGAAAAGCTCCGCGGCATTGCCGTCGGCAACATCCTTCCGGAGACGATCAAACCTTCCTCACCTACCTTCGCGTCCGTATCTAAAACATACCTTGACAGTCTCAAGGCTGCAGGAAAAAGCGGGTACGCTGCTGACCAATCCAGATACAATTGCCATCTCAATGTCCTGGGCGGGCGCCACCTCGATGAGATCAACCCCGGCACCATGAGGGATCTCCGCAATCGTCTGCACCAGTCAGGCATGGCTCCGCAGACGGTGAAACACGTCCTGGCGCTTGTGAGACGCATCGTCAACAGCGCAATCCACGAAAAGGCCTGGGCTGGCCCCAATCCTGTCGGCAAGGGCACGATCCCGAAGGTCAGCAACACCCGGCTCCGCTTCTTATCTCAGGGCGAGGCACAAGCTCTCATTGAGGCCTGCAATGCCCGCTTGAAACCCATCGTGATAACGGCGTTGAGCACGGGAATGCGCCGGGGAGAAATCTTGTCTCTGACCTGGAGGCAGGTCGACCTTGAGCACGGCTTCATATTCCTCGAGAAAACGAAGAGCGGGAAGCGTCGGGAGATACCCATCAGCGCCATTTTGAAGGAAACCCTCACCGCCCTTCCCCGTGACCCTTCCGTTCCCTGGGTATTCTACAACCCGAGCACCAAGAAACCATTGCAGGATGTAAAACGCTCTTTCGCGTCAGCCCTGGAGACCGCGAAAATCAAAGACTTCCACTTTCACGACCTGCGGCATACCTTTGCATCCCACCTTGTGATGGGCGGAACCCCCTTGGCTACGGTTTCCCAACTCCTTGGGCATTCGGACATATCCATGACGATGAGGTATGCGCATCTCTCACCTTCGCACCAAGCCGGCGCCGTCGAGTCATTAGGATTCTTGTTCGGAAAAGAGGAGAAAGAGGAATAGGGCCTCTGAGACGTTTTCTGGGGGGGGATGGGTGCACGACTATTCATCACACCCGAAAACGCGCTCAGATTGAAAATATGAAGAAACAGGAGGGAAGATAAAGGGATGACCGCACAAACAAAAGACTCAGATCCGAAACCAAAGAAGAAGAAATCAGAGAAGAAGGTGCCCAGCAAGACCACGGTGTCTGTCGAGGAAGCCACCGAGAAGAAACCTGATACTGCGGATGCTACAAACGTGGACGAGCGCGCAGAGCAGAAAGGGGTCTACGTCGAAGACTTCGTGATGGACCGCATCATGCTTATCGAGCGCTTGTACGAGAAAAAGCAGAGCGTTGCCGGAGTCCCCACCGGGTTTGCCGACCTCGACAAGCTGACCAGTGGCCTGCAGCCCGGCAACCTCATAGTAGTCGCGGGACGTTCCGGCGCAGGAAAGGCCGCCTTCTGCATGAACATCGCGCAACATGTATCCATGTTGCCGATGAACCCTATTCCGGCGGGCATAATCTCCCTGGGAATGTCAAAGGAAGAGATAGTCATGAGGTTATTGAGCTCCGAGTCAGGCATTGACCACACCAAGCTCAAAACGGGCACGTTTACCCGGGACAATTGGCCGAGGCTGGCCAAGGCGGGCAGGAAGCTTTTAGAAAGCAAGCTCATCATCGATGATACCGCAGCACTGCCCATCACCGAACTTCTTGATCGAGCGCGAAAATGGAAGGAGGAGTGTGACGTAGGCCTCATTATCATCGACTATCTCCAACTCATACCGGGACAGAACAAAGAGCTTTTCGAAATCATCGGTCTACTGAAAGCCTTGGCCAAGGAGCTTCGCATTCCGGTCATTGCGATTTCCCAGCTCAGCGAGAAGACCAGAGGGCGGCCGCAGCTTTCCGACCTCAGCGACAGCGTGGCTATTAAGCGAGATGCTGATGTCATACTCTTCGTATATCGTGGCGAGATATACCAATACCAAGACCAGTATGGAGATGACAGCGAGGAAACTGCCGAGGTGATAATCGGGAAGCAACGTAACGGCCCGATAGACTCTGTCGAGTTGAGGTTCATCGGTAGCCAGATGACTTTCAGAAACCCGCGGAAGGACTGAGTCGCACGAGCTAAAGGCCTCGAACCCTTCATCCTGCCAGTGAGTTAAAATGGACTGTCCTCAGATAGCCGGGGCAAGCATCATGCTCTCTCGTTATAAGGCGGAAGCCTTCCGTGGTCATCAAAATACGCCTGGAGTAATTGGCTTTCTGCGAGGCTCGGAAGAACCTTGTTTGCTCCACCAAATGTAACAAACCACTCGAAATGCAGACTCTGGACGCCTCTTTCTCTCAGCACATCCCCAAAAAACTCCTGCCGGGAACGTCGGCCCTGTCTATTTGTCAGCCTGCCTCGAAGAGTCTGCATTCGAAACTCACCGTTGTTCAGCATCGTTCCACTGCAGCCAATATAGAGGACTCTTCCTTGTGGATCGGATATGATGTAGGCCCCATACTCTTCGGGCACTTCCGCACTCCTGACGACTTCGCGTATCCTCTGCCCCTGGCTGAACTCAAACTTGCCCCGCACGGGGAATCTGTCCCGAAATTCTTCGATCACACGCTCCATATGTCCCATATCGATCTCTGCTACGTCGTAGCCGGTGCGCCCTCCCCTTCCCTCCGCATCTGTTCATAAATTTCCTTCTGCAGCCGCTGACTCACCGCTTCCCTGAATTTGCCATCGTTCATGAACCTGGCGGTGATATCCTCGTTCTGGTCCATCCGGTCGATGAAGATCCCCTCCAGGGCCTTATTGAACACATAGCCAAAGTTCTCCAGGGTATTGGCATTAGCCGCCTGCCTCAGGCCGGA
>JAQVWF010000031.1 GCA_028698615.1 Syntrophorhabdaceae bacterium | reverse complement strand
ACGACCTTGATCCTGTTTGATAACATAAACGATATACAGTATAATAACCCCCGAATGTATTCAAGAATTATCAAGCTCACCGTCATCCTCGTCATGCTGCCCATGATCTTCGGCGTCGGCCTCGGATACGGCCTTGTGAATTACCTCGAGATCCCCGACGTGAAGCAGCTTGAGAGCTACCGGCCCAAATCGGCCACGAGGCTCTATGCAGATGACGGTACGCTTTTTGCCGAGCTCTACGTCGAAAAAAGAGTGCCCATCCCCCTCACCGAAATGCCGAGGCATCTCAGGCTCGCCTTTGTCGCCATCGAGGACGTGCGCTTCTACAGCCATTTCGGCGTCGATATCCGCGGCATCGCGCGCGCCTTCTTCCGCAATATCGTGAAGCACGGCATCACCGAAGGGGCTTCCACCATAACCCAGCAGCTTGCCCGGAACCTGTATCTGACACCCCAGAGAACCTACAAGCGAAAGATCGAGGAGGCCATCCTCGCCATCCAGATAGAGCGAACCTACTCCAAGGACGAGATACTCAACATGTATCTCAACCTGATCTATCTTGGAGAGGGTGCCCATGGGGTCGAAGCGGCCGCTTACACTTACTTCCACAAGAAAGCAAAGGACCTCACCCTCGAAGAGGCGGCCATGCTGGCGGCCCTGACCAAATCGCCCTCCCGCCTCTCTCCCTACAAGAACGCCGCGAGGACAGTGGAACGGCGCAACACGGTCCTCAGGAAGATGTACGAGGCCGGCTTCGTCGACAAGGAAAGCTGCAGCAAGGCGATCCAGACAACTCTTGCCATCGCGCCCTTTAAAACCTATGAGAAAAGAACGGGATATTTCACGGACTACGTGAAGCAGGTGCTCGAAGAATACGTGGAACAAGCACAGGACATCTTCACCAGTGGCTTCAACGTGAAGACCACGATGAACTTCAAGATGGTCCAGTACGCCTACGAGGCGATCGAAAAGGGCATGGAAGCCTACAAGAAACGTCACCCCGGGGTCAAAGACCTGCCCGAGGTGGCCCTTGTCGCCATGGAGGTCAGAACGGGGGAATTGAAGGTCCTGGTAGGCGGCAGGGACTTCTCCCGGTCTCCCTACAACAGGGCCGTTCAGGCAAAGAGGCAGCCCGGCTCGTCCTTCAAGCCCATCATCTACCTTACCGCACTGGAGCAGGGATACGCCCCCGACAGTACGCTCAGGGACTCGCCCCTGTCCTATACCAACCCCTATACCGGGGTGGGCTGGAATCCCCGGAACTACGGCAACACATATCATGGCGACGTGACCATGCGCAAGGCGCTCGAGCTTTCCCTCAACACGGCGACGATACGCCTGTTGGAGCAAGTGGGCCTCGAGAATGTCATCGACATGGCCAAACAGCTCCACATAACGAGCAAGTTCGAGCAGAACCTTTCCCTTGCCCTCGGCACCACGGAGATAGCACCCATCGAACTGGCCGCTGCTTACGCCACCTTCGCCCGCGGCGGGGCGTATGTCCAGCCCATATCCGTGAAGGCGATCACAACCATGGACGGGGAGGAACGCTACCGCGAGGAGGCCGTGGAAGAGCCTATCGTCACGCCTGAGGTTGCCTATACCCTGGTGGACATCATGAAAGGTGTCATCAAACATGGGACCGCCCGCGCAGCCGCCGCAATGCCCTATTACCTGGCAGGAAAAACGGGGACTACCGACGACTTCCGCGACGCCTGGTTCATCGGTTTTTCACCGAACCTGCTCTGCGCCGTCTGGGTGGGTTATGACAAGAAGACAAACCTCGGCGCCAGGGAAGCAGGCGGCACGACGGCCCTTCCTATCTGGATCGAGTTCATGGCAAAAGCCCTGCCCCGCTACCCCAACACCGATTTCCCGCCGGCCACGGTGGACTACGAACAGTAGCGGAAACAACAATCAAAAGATTGTACAACAGCTGGATTTTTTCATATAGTATGGGACTATGCCCATGGACATCAGACTGAAGGTTGCCCTTTTTGCGGCGGCATCCGCCCTTGTTCTTGCCGTGGGAAAATTTGCCATAGGGCTCTTGTCGGGCTCCATGGCAGTAGTCTCTTCTGCCCTCGACAGTCTTCTCGACGTTTTCATGTCAGCCATGAACTTCTATGCCATCACGAAGGCATCGGAACCTGCCGACGACGAGCATCGCTATGGCCACGGCAAGGCCGAGGATCTTGCGGGGACTTTTCAGTCCCTCGTCATCGTGCTGTCGGGATCCTTCATCATCTTCAAGGCAATAGAGGCCTTCTTCCAGCGCTCGGTCATCTCCTACTCATTTCTCGATTTCCTTGCCATGAGCCTTTCCCTGGTTTTTAGCTTCGTCATATCGACGATCCTCATGAGGACGGGAAACCGGACGGGTTCCAACGCACTCAAGGCCGATGCCCTCCATTACAGGAGCGACCTCTATTCGAACTCGGGGGCAATAATAGCCATAATCCTCACCCGTTACACGGGAATCATTCTCTTCGACCTTGTCTTTGCCGTTATTATCGGGATGATAATCATCATCTCCGCGCTGAGTATATTTCGCGGGAGCATCTCGGGCATCATGGATTCCCGCCTTGACGATGAGATAGAGCGGCAGATACGGGACATATTAGGCGAAACGTCCTTTCCCGCGGCCGGGTTTCACAAGCTGCGTACCCGCCGTTCGGGAAGCGCCAAATATCTGGATTTCCATCTCCTTGCATGCCGGAGACTTCATATCGACGAGGCCCACGCCCTTGCCCACGGCATAGAGGCCAGGATCAAGGGGCAGATACCGGGAACCGACATTATCGTGCACGTCGAGCCGTGCAAGGAGAAATGCGATCTTACGGAGATAACGTGTGTCCTGAAGAAGAGATAACCATGCACGAGGCACCCTCCATGATACAACACAATAAAGAGGGCGTTGAATGCTGAGGGAGGCGAGACACATATTGATTGCAGGTCTCTTCCTCCTCGTTCTGACGGGGTGTGCCGGCCAACAGGTCAAGTACGTGAAGGTCCGGGAGAACCCCGACATGCACCAGAGGGTGGAACGCATCCTTACCGAATCGCGGAGCGTCGTCAGCCCCTACTCCATTTACCGTTTCCAGTTCGCCATCGTTGAGGACAAGACCCCCAATGCCTGGGTGAACACGCAGAAAGGCCTTTTCGTTGTAACCACGGGCCTTCTGCGGATGTGCGACGACAACGAGCTCGCCCTTGTCTTCCTGCACGAGAACGCCCATATCAAGTACAACCACGCCGCAAAGAACTCCCTGCTCTCCGACGCCACCTCGGCGGCCTTCACCATAGGCGGGTTCTTTCTGCCCGGAGTGGGCTACGGGAACCTCATTGTCAATCCCCTCGTTACAAAAGGCTACAGCAGGTCACAGGAACTCGAGGCGGACAAGGACGTCATCGACCAGTGCCACCTGCTGCGCCTGACACCGGACCACTACGTTTCAGCTCTGGAAAAGATGAAACAATACGCGACATCAAAGGGGGACTCCTCCGATTCCACGGGCCTCTTTGACAGTCATCCCAATCTGCAATACAGGATAGATACGATAAACACGATAACGGGAAAAACCCGTCAGAACCGTTGACATCGTTGGGATCGTTAAGACCGTTGATGAAGCGTGTTCGCGTCCGCTCCCACTGGTTGCCCAACGGTTCAAATGGTTCCAACCCTGGTCCTCACCTCTATCCTTCTTTTCCCCACGCCCGTCGTGAATGGGTTCGTCGAGGTGAAAGTGGGCAGAGGGACTTCGAGAGAACCTTCAGTAACCGCCTCGTGAACGGCGGGTACGGCCATCGCGGCCCTGCGGGCCGCCTTCGCCAGGCCACCCCCATCGACCGTGCCGGTGTAAAGAGACAGGAGGAGTTGGTTATTTCCGTCGCCGCGGACAAGCTCCGCCGAGTAATTGACCAGCCCCGGAACGGGGAACAGCGCTTCGTCAAGGTCGGGGATGGTCAGGCTATGACCTCTCCCTACGGGCACCCCGGCTTCAAGCCTGCCGCCGACCCTGCCGAGGCGCCTGAGCGCAGTACCGCAGGAGCATGGGCCGGTCATGAAATGGCAGATGTCCCCCGTACGGTACCGGATGAGAGGCATCCCCTTGCGGGTGAGTGTGGTGAAAACGATCTCTCCGGCTTGCCCGTCGGAGCAGGCCCGCCCGGTCCCGGGGTCGACGATCTCCACGTAGAAGTCGGCCTCACGGATGTGGTAACCGCTGAGGGCCGCGCATTCAACGGCACAGCCAAGACCCGTTTCCGTCATCCCATAATGGGAAAAAACAGGACAGCCCCACAGGCCTTCCAGTTCATTGACGATGGCCTGCGGGACGTAGTCCGTCGACAAGAGAACGCTCTTGATCCTTCCCTGCGGTATGGCACCACTGCCTGTTCGCGCGATCCAGAGCACCTGTGTTGGTATGCCGACCAGGCAATCGACAGAGAATTCAGTGATGTCCGATACGGCCTTGTCCACATCCCGCACGGGACCGTGAACGATTCCCTCCACGTTCATCCTCGCAAGCCCTCGTTTCAAAAGGTCGCCGACGCTGTCCCGCTTTTCCCCGGGGAGAAGGATGAGAACCCGCTGGCCGGGGGACACGAGGGTTGACATGCCGTGATGAAAGAAATCGATGGTCAGTTCCAGGTCTTCGGCAGTGAAAAAGAGCCGCTTCGATGTGCCCGTCGTGCCCGAGGTGCTGAGGGTGACGACACGTGCTATCTCGTCCTGGGATACACAGAGAAAACTCAAAGGGGAGTCCTTTATATCCTGTGCCGTGGTGAAAGGCACAGAGGCAACGTCATCGAGGGAACTCAGGTCGCTGCCGCAGAGTCCCTTCAACAGTCTCCCGTAGAAGGGACTGCCGTGCTTCGCATAATCCACCGCCTCGCGCAGCTTCTCAAGGTGGTAGCGATCAAGGTCATCCCGGGAAACAAAGGACAGACCATCTCTGCCGCGGACCTTCCCGGCTATCCATCGATCGAGGGGCGTTCGTGCTGTTCTATCTGCCACGGTAGAGGGTCCGCCCCGTTTCGCTTGTGAGATTGTACGCGCAAAAGGGAATGAGGCGGCCGTCGGGGGACATTACGGAGATGCAGCAGTCCCGCAGCCGGTCGAGATCTATGTTCCACACGTCCTGAAAGGCCATGCAGGAGATGGAGAACCCGAAATCCCGTCCCCTTTCGAGAAAGGCGTCGAGGTCGATGACATCCCCATCTGAAACGAGGGGCGTGCCGGCCTCACCCCTTTTTCCGGATGCGACCCCTGCCGGACAGCAGGACGATGCGGGCGACCATTGCCTGGCAACGGTGGATACGGTGCGCATCAGCCCCTCTCTGCCGTCGCTCTCCCCGCAGCAGAGGCCTGCCGGCGGCGAGGTGCATTTCAACCGGCCGTCGGGCATCACCAGGAAGCTGCCATGAAAGGAACAATGGTCGTTCTCGGTACCGGGCGGCAGGAAATTCCAGCGCCCGGCGACATCGCCCGCCTGGTCTGTGATGGCCGCTATGACCTCGGGAAGTGTGAACCTCCGCGAGGGTTCGGGGGGCAGGTGGTAGCGGCCGAAATAGCTCAGGGGCTGAAAATGGACCCCTCTCACAACGGGGCTCAGCTTTACGGCAAGACGAATTATGGAACCGATATCGCCGGTGTTCACTCCCGCGACGAGTGTGGGCACGAGAATTACCCCCAGTCCTGCCGCGGCGCATTCATCGATGGCCGTCATCTTCTCGCTCAGAAGAGGGCGTCCCCGCAGCTCGGTATACACGCGGTCCTCTGTACCGTCGAACTGGAGGAAGACCGTTGAAAGCCCGGCCTCCCGGAGCATCCTCGCATAACCGGGCCTGCCTGCGATGACGACCCCGTTCGTATTCACCTGAATGAAGGAAAAACCCTTTTTTGCCCCCAGGGCCACTATCGCCGGGAGATCGTCCCTGAGCGTGGGCTCTCCGCCGGAAAGCTGGATACTGCAAGGGCCTGCCGCATCCATAACACGTTCATACCACCAGCCGATGGTTTCCATGGCCGGCTCCCCGGCGCCGCACTGTTCACGGGGCGTGTCGGCAAAACACACCGGGCAATTGAGGTTGCACCGGTTCGTGACCTCGAGGAGCACCGAACAGGGGTATTGACGGTGAGATGCGCAGAGCCCGCAATCGAAGGGACAACCCCTTTCGACCTGACTGTAGACAACCTCGGGGTGAACGGGCGTTTTTCGCCGGGTCCAATCCTCATACCGCGGCTCGCCCCTCCAGACGGGCACACTCCACTGACCATGTCCCTCGCAGGATTTCTCAAGAAAGACCTCGTCCCCCCTTTTGACCAGTGCGGCTTCCAAAACCTTGAAGCAGACGGGACAGAGGCTCTCGGACCTCTTGAGAATCCCTGGGTCTGCTTCACTCATTCACGGTCTCCGCAGCAGGGTGCACTCCATAGGTCTCCAGTATGGACAGAACCTTTTCGTAGGTTTCCAGGATAAGCTTGAGACAGGCCTTTTTATCGGGGCTCACGGCCAGAATATCCCTGCATTTCTTTCCACCGTAGGGGCCTCGCGTCTGCCGCTCGAACCAGTCTGTAAGATCGTGGATCGCGAAGGGAAGATCGCCCTTCGGCGTCTCGTCGTCGGAACCCTTCCCGAGAAGAAGGGAGATAAGGCAGGCGCCCCCTAAAAGAACGCCGCAGGTCTCTCCGGAATCCGCTATCCCCTTGCACAATCCGCCCAAGGATCTCACGAGGTCGGGGTTCTCCCGGCCCATGTTCCTCAACATCATTATCGCCATTATCTGGGTGCAGCAATACCCCATCCCGTTGAGCTTCGCCACTTCGAGCATGCGTTCGTTGAGATGGAGCACTTCACTTTCAGCATTGGTTCCCATGAGTTCTCCTCGCCACAAGAAGATAATATCCGACACCCCGCCAGGCAACGAGCCCTGTGTCGCAGGACAGCCGCGGGGCCGTATGATACGGCGGAAACGTGCATCCCGACATGACAAGCTCCGCCGCCAGTCTCTTGAGATCCACGGTCCTGTCCTCCCAGTTCAAGATATGGAAACCGGACCGCGCAAGGCATTCCGTTATGTGTTCCTTATCCAGGATCTCCATGCCTGACGGCGCAAAGGCTGGGCCGGAGCGCCGATACAGGTCGGAGAGCACGAGAACGCCCTCCCTTTCAATTACCCTGGAAAACTCTTTCACGACGGCTTCGTGGTCGGTATGTGAGAGAACACATTCGCAGACGATGCACCGGAAGATGCCGGCGCTAAAAGGCATTGCCTCCATCCTTGCCTGCACCAGCACGCCCTTGTCGTCTGCCGAACGCGCCCCGGCGAGCATTTCCATGGAAAGGTCAAGGCCGTACCCTCTCGCCCCGTGATGGTCCTTGAGGTGACGGAGTGTAACACCGCTGCCGCACCCCGCATCAAGTACCCTGCAGTCCGGCGAGATGGAACACAATTCAAAAGCTCTATCGGTGATTGTCAATCCGCCGGGCCTGAGCGTCCCGCCGGTCATCTTTTGAAGGCATGCCGCGTATTCTATTCCTTCCATGGAACGGCCTACTTGTCCTCAAGCATCTTCTCTGCCAGGGCCATCTTCCCTGTCGCATCTTCCTCGCTGACGAATATACGCTGACAGGAGGGGCATGCCGGTATCTCGACACCGAATGTCTCCTCCATGTATTTCAATTTGACCGTCGCCAACTCCAGTTTTCTGTCGCACTTCACGCATATCCACTCCAGGGTTTCCTGTCGCTTCGCATCCATATTAAAACCGTGCAGTATCTCCATGCGGTGCGAATAGGCTTTGTATATCCTGTACGTGTCCCCCTCGCGGCCGAACTCAACCCAGTAGGTCGTGCCCGATGGCGTGAAATAGGCCAGGCAGTGACCGGTCGCGTGATGGATGTAGAAGTTTCCCGTTTCCTTCGCAAAATCAAGGACCCTTTCAATATCCTCCTGCCTGATGCCTCTCTCCTCGAGGACAAGGTCCACATCGGCGTCAACTTCCAACTTTACGCCCTCACCCATTGCGCACCCCTGCCGTCCTAATAACCTTCTTGTCCACCGCATAGTGCCGGTGGACAAGAAGGTTACTCTCAGTATCTCTCATTCTCCGATGCATCCACGGATAGTGACCCCGCCGCCGCCCCGCGGCCCCGATTCATAGGGCAGCAGCCCTCCCTTGCAGGCGGGGCATATAGCCCCCCGCAAGGAAGGATAGGGCTCACCGCAGGAAGGGCAAAGGACGATGGAGCCCTTTTTCTTCTTCAGGAGGTCAAGGGAGACCTTTATCTTTTCAACGGAGCATATGTCGCTGCCCGCCCTCTCTATCTCCCTCATGAGAAGTTCTCTGTTCTGCTCGGCCTTGGGCCGAAGCTTCAGGAGCCACCCCTTTATCTCGGGCCATGTCTCGAGCTTCTGCGGGTCGATGAAGACCCGCACCCCCTCGCCCGTGGCCTTGTCGTAAAAGGCAAGGGCGAAGCGGCCCGTGTCGATGATGCGGAGCCACTGGTTTCCCGTGGAGCAGGGGGTGAGAAGCTGGACCGCGTCGGGGAGGCACTTTGCCGTCTCGCATATGACATCGTAGAGCCCGCCCTCGGGCAGGCAGCGATAGGCGAGGTCCACCATGGACCCCCCTATCATGACCCCGGGCGCGGTGTTGCCATGAAAGGATTTCACCATCCGGGCGTATTCTTCAAAGGTGTGGGAAAGGATCATCATCTTCCTCTCTTATATCATGCCTTCCGTATGGAACACAAAAGTCCCTTCCACTCCGGATAGCCCATGATGGGCTCGCGGGCGTTGCAATCCGTCAGTCTGTTGCAGTTGCCCTCTCCCGGCCAGCCATGGGGGACGAGGACAACACCTTCCATGACCCTCTCATCGACGCTTGCCTTCATCTTGACAAAACCCCTGTCCGTCTCGACGACGACGTCATCGCCGTTGGCGACATTGTACTTCTTCGCCGTGGCAGGCCCGACCTCCGCCTTGGGGAAGGGGGACCACATCTGGAGGGATTTTATGTTGTGGAGCATGGCGCCGTTGAAGTAGAAGTCGCGGATACCCGTGGCGAGGACGAGGGGATACTTATCGCCGAGCTCCGCCCAGCGGGCGCTCTGGGGGCTCTTGGAGGGTTCCAGGTAGGTGGGAAGGGGATCGAAGCCCGCGTCGGCAAAGGCCTGGGAGTAGATCTCTATCTTCCCCGACGGCGTCGCGAATGCCCCCTGGCGCAGGGTATAGTCCTTCTCCTGGTAGATCGCCCCCTCGGGTTTTGCCATGAGGGCATCGAAGTTGAGGGCACAGGGCTCGAGCTCGAACTTGACCACCTCCTCGTCGGACTTCCAGGCGAACTTGTCGCCGAAGCCGAGCCTCTCGGCGAGGTCCGTGTAATACTCCCTTATGGACCGGCATTCATAGTAGCGCGGAAGGACCGCGGGCCTGAGCATGAGGTAGGGCAGACAGTGGCAGACGTTGTAGTTGTATGCAAGGCCCCAGAACTCGAGCTGGTTGGCGGCGGGCAGGACGTAGTCGGCGTACTGCGCCGTCTCCGTCATGAACTGCTCGTAGACGACGACGAGTTCGAGCCTCTTGAAGGCCTCACGCAGGGCATTCGAGTCGGGCATGGTGACGAGCGGGTTGCCGCCGGCGACCATGAAGGCCTTCAGTTTGTCGGGAACGCTCTCGGGGACCATGTTCATAACCGCATAGGGACTCGTCCTTCCCCAGAGTTCGTAGAAAAGGGGGTACTCCTCCGCTCCCAGGGGCTTGCCCGGAAAAGGGAGGGAGACGTCGTTGAGGCGGAGCCTCGGGCTTATCACCCAGCCGCCGGGGACGTTGATGTTGCCCGTCAACACCTGGAGGATGGCGAGAGCCCTGTCGTTCTGGGAGCCGTTCGCGCACTGGTCCTGGGTGCAGGTGCCGTGGAAGATGGAGGCGCCGCGGGTCGTGGCGAAACGCCTCGCAATCGTCCTGATGTCGTCGGCCTTCACGGAGGTTATCTTCTCGGCCCACTCGGGGGTGTACTGCTGTACGTGGGGAACGAGCTTGTCGAAGCCGTATGTCCACTGGTCGAGGAACTCCTTGTCGTAGAGCTTCTCGTTGATGATGACGTTCATCATGGCAAGGGCCAATGCCCCGTCTGTACCCGGCCTTATGGCGACGTACATCTCCGCCTTGTCGGCGATGGGGATGCGCCTCGGGTCGATGACGATGATCTTGGCGCCCTTCTTCAGGTTCTCCTCGATGGCGAGCGACAGGGGGAAGTCCGATGCACCGGGGTTGTGGCCCCAGAGGATGTAGAGCTTCGAGTCCATCTCCTCCACGGGGTACTTCCCGAAGGTGATCTGGCGGGCCCTTATCCTCATGCGGTAGCATATGGACTCCACGGAGAAGAAGTTGGGGGAACCGAAGGCGCCCTTGAACCGGTGGGTCAGGGATATCATCTCAAGGTTCTCGACGCCGATGGAGCCGCAGAAGAACGCAAGGGCGGAGGGGCCGTATTTCTGCCTCAGTTCGTCCAGCTTTGCCGCTATCTCCGACATGGCCTCCTCCCAGGAGACCCTCACGAACTCGCCGTTCACCTTCTTCAGGGGGTATTTGAGCCTGTCGGGATGATAGAGATGCTCTATCATCGCCTGGCCTTTGGGGCAGAGTTTGCCGTTGTTGAGGGGATGGTTCTTCTGACCCTCGACCTTTATGGCCTTGCCGTTCTCTATGGTCACCTCGACACCACAGCTGTGATAACACAGCGCGCATCCGCTATATGCCTTCTGTACGCCCTCGTTACTCATGTCATCCTCCTCAATGTTGTCTCACCCATGCTGTTTTGACATGGGGGTGATGCTGCACATTAATTGCAGATAGCGAAGCCGGCCCGTTAAGGTGGGAGTAGGAAGGTTTTTTCGGGGTCACGGACCGGCTCATATTATCTCGCTATCATTCTTGACTTATCATTCCTTTCCGAACACACGCGGACGGGATCTGCCCATCTGCGATCAGGCTCTACCTGGACGAATAATCGTAAAAACCTTTTCCCGTCTTGCGGCCGAGCATTTTGGCCATGACCATGCGCTTCAGTATCAACGGGGGCTTCAGCATCGGGTCCTTGGTTTCCTCATACATGTGCGTGCTGATCGCATAGAGCACATCGAGGCCGAAAAAATCCGCCAGTGCTATGGGTCCGATAGGGTGTGAAAGACCCTTGACGGCTCCCAGATCGATATCCTCAGCGGTCGCTATCCCGCTTTCGAGCATCCGGACGGCATTGAGCACATTCGGTATCATCTGGGCATTGACGATGAAGCCCGGGGTATCCTTGGCAACGATCACGGCCTTGTCTACGCTCTTTCCGAATTCAACGGCCATGTCCATCGTCTCTTTGCTCGTCTTGACGCATTCCATGATCTCGACGAGAGGCATAAGCGGGGGAGGGGTAAAGAAGTGTATACCCACAACCCTTTCCGGCCGTGCGGTGGCCATTGCCATGTCAATGACGGGAAGACAGGAGGTATTCGTTCCAAAATACGTCTTGGGCTCGCAGATCTTGTCAAGGTCTGCAAAGAGCTTCTTCTTCAGTTCCATATCCTCGAAAACAGACTCTATGACGAGGTCGCAGTCCTTGTATATATTGACGTCAGAAGACCCCTTGATGCGGCCCATTGTGTCATCCATCTGCTGCTGTGTCATCTCTGACTTCTTCACCTTCTTCGCGAGTCTGTCCTTTATGGCGCCTATCCCTCTGTTGACCGCGTCATCAGAGATATCGGTGGTCACCACATCATATCCTGCCACGGCACAGACTTGAACGATGCCGCCGCCCATGAACCCGCAACCCACAACTCCAACTTTCTTGATCTTCACAGTCCACTCCTTTTCTAACAACCGGTCCCCGGCATGCCAGCTCATGCGGCACACCGGGGCGGCTCTTTATCTTCTATATCTTTGCGCCAACGTCGCGGCCGGAGTTCATGGCCTCTCTGAGCCTTTTCTTGCCTCCGCCTCCAGCGCTTTCACCGACCACATACACCTCTGCCGCTTTGCCTTTCAGCTTGTCGGCAAGTTCCAGGTTCTCTTTCAGGCCCAGGGCCAGAAGGATGGTGTCCGCGTCGAAAAAGACCTCCGTTCCGTCCTCTCTGACCGCCCTGACACCCTTGTCGGTGATCTCCTTAACCTTCGTCAGGGGCTCCATGGCAACGCCGCCTTTCTTCATCATATCCATTTCCACCCACCGGGTGACGGGCCCTATGTCGGCGCCGAGTCGTTTCGTCTCTTCTATGATCCGCACCTGTTTACCCTTCTCCATGAGGGTCAACGCAAGCTCGCAGCCCGCGAACTGCCCGCCGATGATGGCAACTCGCTTCTTTATTGGAAAGTTCAGACCCAGCATCTTCCGCATAAGCGCCGGACTGCCGGCAACGTCTTTTCCCACCTTTGCGGCGAGGGTCCACATAAGGCCCTTCTTCGTGCTCTGGCCGCTTACAAAGGCTTCTATATCATGGCTTGAGATCACGTTGTCGCTGTCAATCCCGGGAACGGGGAGGTCCATAGGGGCGCCGCCCGCCGCCACGATCACAACGTCAGGTTTGAAGGCGTCGACAACGTCCGGTTTTACCTCCGTACCCAGCTTCGCCTCTATTTTCAGATCCTTCACCTGCTTCACCAGCCAGTCGTGGAAGGGCTCGATCTCCGCATTGAGAACCGATGCGAGCGTCGTGAGGCCGCCGAGTCTCTTCCCTTTTTCGTAAACCGTCACCTTGTGTCCGCGCATCGTGGCCACCCTGGCGGCCTCCAGCCCGGCCGGGCCGCCGCCGACGACCATGACCTTCTTCACCTTCTCGGCCGGTGTTTCGGGAAGGCCTTCCAGGTTCGTGTTCACACTGCAGGTTATGGGCACGCCGACAAAGTTGTCGTCCATGCAGCGGCAGCAGGTGATGCATTTCCTGATGTCGTCCAGTTTGCCCGCCTGCGCCTTGTTGGCCCAGTCGGCATCGGCGATGAGCTGCCGCGCCATTGCAATCATATCGACCTTGCCGGCAGCCACGATCTCTTCCGCCATGACGGGGTCTTTCAGCCTGTAGCCCACTGCGACAGGAACCGTTGAAACCTTCTTGATGGCTTCGCCGAGATAGACAAAAGCCCCTTCGGGAACCCACTGCTGAACCAGCGGGATCGGGCTTTCGTGCCAGCCCGCCTGAACGTTGAATGAAGCTATGCCGGCCTTTTCCAGGACGGGGATCATCTTCTGTACGTCTTCGATCTTGTTGCCGCCTTCCAGGAGTTCATCTCCGGATATCCGGGCGGTCAGGGTGAAATCCGCCCCCGCTTTGGCCTTGCAGGCCTCGATGACATCGAGGAAGAAGCGCAGCCGTTTTTCCGGGGTCCCTCCGTACTCATCGGTCCTCCTATTCGAATAGGGCGAAAGGAACCTGTTGATGAAGTAGCCGATGCCGGCGTGGAATTCCACCATGTCGAAACCGGCCTCCCTGGCCCTTCTCGCTCCTTCGCCGAACTGGCTGACGATGAGGCGGATCTCGTCGACGGTCAACTCCCTGACTTCCTTCACACTGGGACCACCCGCGCCGGCTGAGGGCCCTACGCCTTCCAGGGGGGCATCCTTGCTTGCTCTCCACTCCGAGCAAATGACGAGCTGGCATGACGCCTTGCCGCCGTTGTCATGAATGTTCTTTGCCACCTTGCTCAAACCCGGGATCTGGTCATCTGTCCATATGCCAACGCCTGAGGCGATATTGATGTAGCGGGGCGTGACACCGCTGAGGTCGAAGGGGTAGGCCGAACCGATGGTCACAAGGCCGGTCCCTCCTCTGGCCCTGGCTCCCATAAAATTGGCGTACTTGTCGGTTACGTAATAATTGTCGAGAAAACCCGTCGTAACCCCAAGCATCATCACGCGGTTCTTCAGCTCCACATTGCCTACCTGAATAGGTTCAAACAGCTTTTTCGGTGCACTCATGGTTCTCTCCTTATTGTGTATGACTTAAAGCAGGGCCGGCCCCGCATCTCCGTTTCGTTTTCGGCAACGGCCAGCCTGCTCCTTTTGCTCATCGTCGAAATCGTCTTCATCGCGATCCCTTCGTCTTCTTCTTCCCTTTTAAAGGATTTCGTATGGGTCCTGCCGCAAGACAGAGGACCTGGTTCCTGTCCTCCATGTAGAGCGCCGATTCCAGGCTCGCAGACCCGATGTTCTGGTTCGCCACCTCCTTGGTGAGTTTCAGGCCAAGCGGTGATTTGGCGAGCATCTTGCCGGCGATCTCTTTCGCCCTGGTCATCAGTTTTCCGGCCGGAACCACGTGATTGACAAGACCTATTTCCCGTGCCGTCTTCGCGTCGATGGCGTCTCCCGTGTAGAGATATTCCAGCGCCAGGGCAAGGGTGACCTGTCTGGGAAAATGATAGCTGCTGCCCATGTCCGCCCCGGACAGCCCTATATTGATATAGGATGCCACGAACTTCGCCGTGGGGTCGGCGACCCTGAGGTCCGCCGCCACGGCCATGCTGAACCCTCCGCCGGCGGCATAACCCCGCACGGCGGCAATGATGGGCTGGGGCGCCCTTCTCATCAGGAGAATGACATCGGACATCTCATGCTGAAACGCGTATATCTCGTCGACACTCCATTTATAGAAGGGGTGTACCGGATCGTCCATTTCTTCGACGTCCTGCCCCGCGCAAAAAGAGGTGCCCGCGCCGGTCATTATTATCACCCTGCACCTGTCCTCGGCCTGCATGGCGCTCCAGAATGAATGGAGCTCCGATCTCGTGCGCTTCCCGCAGGCGTTGAGCTTCTCCGGGATATTCAGTGTCAGGATGCCCAGCCCGTCTTTCAACTCAAACTTCAGGTCTTTATACGTTGTTTTCATGTGGAGTCCTGTCTATATCCCTTTTGCTTCGAGAGCCTCTATCAGTTTGAATTTCTGGACCTTTCCCAGGGCCGTAACGGGGAACTCATTCATTATGATCACCACGTTCGGTACCTTGTAGTTTGCAAGGCGTTTCTTGCAGTACGCGATTATGTCCTTGTCCGTTATGCTGCTTCCGGGAGCGGGGATTATACAGGCGACTATCTTCTCGCCCATCACCTTGTCCGGCAGGCCGACTATGGCAACAGACTGCACGCCGTCAATGAGACCTATCTGTTCTTCAAGCTCGGCGGGGTACACGTTGAAGCCTCCCCTGATGATCATCTCTTTCTTGCGTCCCACTATGGCGAGCATACCGTTCTCCAGATATTTGCCCAGGTCTCCCGTACAGAAATAGCCGTTTTGGTCGTAGGCCGCCCTGGTCAGCTGCGGCTGCTCGTAGTATCCCGAAAAGAGGATCGGGCCTTTCAGGCAGACCTCGCCTACCTCGTCCACGGGCAATCTCTCGTGCCTATCGTCGGCGACTATGATATCGACCCCGTCCAGCGGCCGGCCTACCGTACCGATCTTGAGAGATTCATCATCTTCCACGTCGTTCATCGAGCAGGCCCCGCACTCGCTCAGGCCATAGACGGAAACCAGCTTACAGTTCATCTTGTTTCTCACGTTCGACATCAGCTCTTCAGGAATGATGGCCCCGCCCGTGTAGCCCGCCCGGCTGCATGAAAAATCGGTCTTTGCGAAGTTCGGATGCTCCAGCATCAGGACGAACATCGTGGGAACGCCGTAGATCAGAGAGATCTTTTCCTTGTTGTACATTTCCAGCGCCTGGCCCGCTTCGAAGGTCTCCATCATGACGATCCGGCACCGCGCCATGAGAGAGTTCGGAAACTGGATGAAGGCGCAGAGCGTGTGCGAGCAGGGCACGACCATCAGGGACACGTCATCGGAGGTGATCCTGAGCCTGCGCGTCACCTGCAGGGCTCCGAAGACAAAGGCCCGGTGGGTCATAACGATACCCTTGGGCAGGCCGGTGCTCCCCGAGCTATAGAGGATGGAAGCCGTATCGTCGTATTTCGGCAGGTCTTCCCTGAGCAGCTTCTCATCGAGGTTCTTGCCGAGGTCCAGGGCTTCCTGGTACGGCCGGCCCCACGATGGGACCTTGGGGCCCATGACAAAGGTGAACTCCAGGTTCGGCAGTTCGGGGCGAAGCTTGTCAACGATATCAGTGAAGCTCGTTTTCAAATACTCGTCGATGGTGAAGAGGCAGCGCGCCCCGGAATGTTTGAGCATGTAGCTCAGCTCGTATTCCCGATAACGCGTCGACAAGAGAACAAAAACGGCCCCAATATAGAGCGTGGCCTGCTGGACCACGAAAAAATCGGGACAATTGGGAAAGAGGGCCGCAACGCGGTCGCCCTTCCTTATACCGACCCTCTTAAGGGCCATTGCGACCTGCATTACCCTCTGGTAGAACTGCCCGTATGTTATCCTTTCGCCGTTGAACAAGATCATTTCCTTGTCCGGGACATCGCGTGCAAGCCCGTCAAGTATCTGACCGAAAGTTTGTCCTTCGTATTCGCTGTAGTCGGAAATCTTCGCCGGTTGTTCTTTCATGGTTCTACCGCTCCTTTTTTGGTATGATCTCAGATCCCATCAGTGCATCCAATCCGTCCGATAGACATGTTGTTTTCTCTTTCAGAACACCCGCTCCCGCCGGGGGAACCAAAAAGCAGGGCCGCGGCCCATGCAGATCTCCCCTGGGCAACCTTACAGCACAGATGAACGGGACAGGGAACAAAAACAAGATGGTAAGACAATGAAGGGCTGAATCACCAGCCATCAGCAGGCGACGAAGACCGGTCACGATCGGCCGATCTGACAACCACGCGCCGGAATGGGTTAACGCAGACGATGTCGCCCGTGTAACGATCCAATCGTAAGACATCTTCCATAGCTCCCGCATTTCCGCCCTCTATCAACACCACTCCGATAGTATCCAAAGAACTCTACGTCGAGGGACGACGGGATAACATTTTACAAACCGCATCTCTCTCGAACCTCCTCACTCTCGGACAGGAACGTGCAAGTGCCTTCACACTTCACCAGCCCTTTTTCCAGAACATATCCCCTGTCTGACATCTTCAGCGCCAGGGCCGCCTTCTGCTCCACCAGCAGAAGGGTCATCCTTTCGCTTTCGCAGAGCTTCTTGATTATGTCTATCAGCTCCCATATGACCACCGGCGCCAGCCCCTCGAAAGGCTCATCGAGAAGGACAAGCTTCGGGTCGCACATTAACCCTCTGGCGATTGCCAGCATTTGCTGCTGGCCGCCGGACAAAAATCCTCCTCCCTGAGATTCCTTTTCCTTCAGGATGGGGAAATACATGTACGCCTTCTCCAGCATCTCATCCTTCCGGGCTTTCGTCATGTCGGGAGAGCTGCTGGTGCCTATCATGAGGTTCTCCTTTACCGACAGGCGCGAGAAGATCCTTCTGTCCTCGGGAATATAGCTTATCCCCATGCGCGCGATGGCATCGGGCCTCTTCCTCTGTATTTCCTTGCCTTCGAAGCGGATGGTGCCTCTGGAAGGGTTGACGAGCCCCATGATCGACTTGAGCGTGGTGCTCTTGCCGACACCGTTTCGTCCAAGAAGGCATACTATCTCACCCTCTTGAACTTCAAGGGTGATACCCTGGAGTATATGGCTTTTCCCGTAGAATGTATTGAGATCCCTGACCTCGAGCATTTAGATTTCCTCCCCGAAATAAGCGGTCTTAACAGCTTCATTCGCCTTGACCTCCTCGGGAAGACCCTCGGCAAGGACGCCTCCCTGGTCCATTACGATGATTCTGTCGGAAACGGCAAAGACCATGTTGATGTCATGCTCGATAAGAATTATCGTCACCATCCCCTTGAGTTTATTGATGAGGTCGATCGTGGCCTTCGTCTCCATGGGTGTCATCCCGGCGGTGGGCTCGTCGAAAAGGACCAGCGACGGCCTCGACGCGAGGGTCATGCCGATCTCCAGGTATCTCTGGTCACCGTGGGAAAGTGTACCGGCCCTGCTGTCACGGAGGTCCAGAAGCCCCAGAAGATCGAGGATCTTCTCAGCCTCTTCGATGGGTCCCTTCAGCTTTGAAACGGGCGAAAACATGCGTTTCGTCGCCTTTCTCCCCTGGCAGGCAAGACGAATGTTCTCGAAAACGGAAAGTCCCTGGAAAATATTCGTTATCTGGAACGATCTCGCAATGCCCTTGTGGCACAGCTTGTCCGGAGGCATTCCCGTCACCCGCGCGCCCTTGAACAGCACTTCACCACTGTCGGGGGGGAACACGCCCGTGATCACGTTGAAAAGGGTTGTCTTGCCCGCCCCGTTAGGTCCTATGATGGAAAGGGTGGTACCCTCATCCAACGTGAATGAGACATTCTGAACCGCCTGAAGCGCCCCGAAGGATCTGCACAGCTCCTTGACCTCAAAGAACATTGTCAACTCCCATTATTATTTCTCTCTTTTCTCCCGAACAACCCGAGAAGCCCTTTCGGCATGAATATGACGACCACAACGAAGAGCGCCCCTATTATAAGGTTATGGGCATGAAAATACGTGGAGATGATGGATTCGAAAATCGTGATCACCACCGCACCTACCATGGGGCCGATCAGCGTACCTATGCCGCCTATAAGACCCATGACGATGACCTTGCCGGAGAGCACGAAACTGAGCTGTTCCGTGTCCGCATAGGTTTTGAAGGCCGTGAACATGGCCCCGCTGAACCCGGCGAAAACGCCCGCCATAACGAAGGCCATGACCTTGCTCCATTTCACATTGAAACCGATAAAGGACACACGGTTCTCATTTTCCCTTATTCCCGACAGGATGCTGCCGAACGGGGAGCCGACGACCAGCTTACATACCAGGTAGGACAGGTACGCAAATGCCGTCGCCACCCAGTAGAAGTTGATCGTCTTCCTCAGATCGATCTCAAAAAACCCGAGACCCAGCATTGGTGTGGGAACACCTACAAGCCCGTCCGAGCCGCCCAGCGGCGTGTTGTAGGAGTGAAAAATGACCCTGTAGACAACCTCCGCAAAGGCAAGGGTCAGGATGGCAAAATAGATGCCCTTGGCCCGGATCGACACGAAACCGATGAAGAACGCCAGAACGGCGGTGCAGAATCCCGCCAGGATAAGCCCCAGCCAGAGAGATGGAAAGAGGAACTTGAGCATAACACCCATGGCGTAGCCGCCGATCCCGAAGAACGCCGCATGACCGAAGGTCGCTATGCCGGCATAGCCCATGACCAGGTCAAGGCTCATGGCAAACACGGCAAGGATGATCGCCTCGACCGCGAGCTTCTGATGATAGGTACTCAGGAACAACGGCAAGACCGCAAGCGCCGCAAGGACTATCACGTGAAACAGAACTACCCTCTTGATATTGGATCCAGAATTGAGATTTCCCATGGCGCTACCTCTCCGCCTTTCCAAACAGCCCGGCAGGCCTGAATATCATGGTTATGATAAGGATTACGAACACAAGCGTCTCCGCTATGGTCGGCGAGATCCATATGGACGCGAGGGCCTCGACCTCCCCTATCATGAGAGACGCCAGAAGCGCCCCCATAATATTTCCCAGCCCTCCGATGACCACCACGATGAAGGCACGCAGAATGACATCGACACCCATCGTCGGATAAACGAAACTGATGGGGCTCATCAGCACCCCCGCAAACCCGGCAAGGGCGACACCGCCCATGAAGACCGAGGTGTAGATGACCGGGACCCTGATGCCCAGCGCCCAGGCCATCGTCCTGTCCTGGGCCACCGCCCTGATCTTCGCGCCCACATCCGTATATCTCAGCACGTACCATATCAGCAGGATGACGCATATACCGATGCCCAATATGAGCAGCCTGTAGACAGGATAGACCATACCGATAAACTCGACGGTCGCCGTCACGGGAGCCTCTATCCTCCTCGTATCAGCACCCCAGATGAGCTGTGCCGCTTCCCGGAACATCATGCCCAGTCCGAATGTCAACAGGAGATGGAATATCGGCTCCCGTCCGTACAATCTGCGAAAGAGCACAAATTCCGTAAACAGTCCCAGAAGAGCGACGGAAACAACCGCAACCGGCACGGCTATCCAGAAATTGGGAATGACGCTCATCACCGTGTATCCCATGAAGGCCCCTACCATGTAGTACTCGCCATGGGCAAAGTTTACGATATCCATGAGGCCGAATATGATAGTGAGTCCCAATGCTATAAAGGCAATTACCGTGCCCCATACGAGACCATGGAGAACCTGCGGCAAAATTACGTATACCAGGTAATCAGTCAAAAGCTACCTCCCTGCGCGGGCACTTCGTTTATGAACACCAACTGCATGTTCCTTTCTATCGAGAGTAAATCATGGAAGGGAGAGGCGGCGCCGAACAGGCCGCCTCTCCTCTTTCCAGCTTTGCTGTTCTAGTTCGCCCTTTCCATGATCTTGTACTTTCCATTCTCTATCTTGATCATGTAGACTTCGAGAGCGGCCTGGTGGTCAGGACCCATCTTTTTGCTCCCCTGGGGGCCCTTGTATGTGGAGCCTTCAAGAGCCTTGACCAGCTTGTCCGTATCCGTGGAACCGACCTGTTTAATGGCCTGCGCGACCCACATGACACCCTCATATGAACTGAGTGCCATCTTGCTCGGCAGCTCTTTGTAACGGCTGTAGAAATTCTTGACGAAAACCTTGTTTTCCGGCGTGTCAAGCGTATCGACGTAGAAATCGGCTATGATGATGCCGTCTGCATTCCTGCCATGTGCCTTGATGATGTCGGCGGACACGAAGGAACCGTCGGCGGCCAGTTTCATCTGTTTCGCAAGACCATACTGCTTGACCTGGGAGGCCAGGGACACGGCATCGTTGCCTGCACATATCATGAGCAGCACTTCCGGTTTCGCGGCCTTGATCTTGCCGAAATAAGGTGCAAAGTCTTTCGTTCCCAGAGGGAACCAGGTTTCGCCGATTATTTCCGCCCCGGCTTGTTTCAGGAACTTGGTGTAAACTTCCGCTGTCGACCTTGGCCAGGCGTAGTCCGCTCCAATGATATAGTATTTCTTGCCAAGGTTCTTCATCATCCACTTCACCTGCGGTTTTGCCGTGATCTCACCGTTACCGAAGCAGCGGAAGGTGACCTTGTTCTTGTTCTCACCGGTGATCTTCATGGACTGGGCCAGCGTGACCATCATCAACTTGTTGTGCTTGAGCGCGATGGGCATCATGGCAAGGACCGCGGACGAGGTGGTGGGTGGAATGACGAAGTCCACTTTCTCATCGAGAATGAGACGTTCCAGTTTCTGAGTCGCCAGCGAGACACTTGTTGCCGAGTCCTCAAGCACAACCCTCAGCTTTTTGCCAAGCAGTCCCCCTGATTTGTTGATCTCATCAACAGCCATGTTCACTGCATCCCTTTGCTGTCTTGACAGCGCGGCATACGTGCCTGTCAGGTCGGAGATACATCCGACCACGATCTCATTGGCAGCCTGCGCCTGAAAACTGAAAAGGACGGCCGAAACGACGATTAAAGCGACGGCGAGCAAACGTTTCATAAACTACCTCCTAAAGAATTTAACAACAATCCGCAGAATTCACGGTTCGACGGCCACTTTGCCGGATATGGCCGAGACATCGAAGCGGTACGCGCTCCCTTTGCACTCGCCGGGCCTTTCCACCCCTTCCGGCAGCTCATGCGTGTTGATTCCAAAATCTCTGCGCACATCCTTCCTCCATTGCCATCGCCCCGTTGGAACCAACGTACCGGAGGGGCACATTTCCGTGTGCATTCCATGACATCTGGATACCATCCGTCAAGCCTTTGAAATCTTGCTTTTCAGGGACAGGGGCACCCCCGTCTCTGTCTTACTGCTGGCCGCAACTTTTTCCTCCTCCACGTCTTTTGCCTTGATCCCGTTCATAACGAGATCCACCGCGTGCTCACGGAACTCCAGCAGGTCCCAGCTCTCATCCTTGAGAAGCCAGCGCGTCACGTAATGCTCCAAAGTACCCAGAAGCAGTTCCTGGATGATGTGGGGATCCATATCGCCCCTGACGGAGCCTTCCTGCTGGCCCTCCTGGATGATATCGAGAAGCATCTTCGACCATCCTCTGAACAGGCGATATCCATTTGTTTTCTGGAAATTCTTGTTCACCCGCAATTCCAGCATGGCTATACGCGCATACTCGGGATTTGTCTTGAAGAAATAAAGGTAGTACCACGCGAACTTCGCCAGCTTGTTCCGCGCGTCCTGGATCCCCTGCAAATGCAGATCCAACCCCTCGCAAAAAGCGTTCGTTCTCTCCATGGGTATGAAGAAAAGGAGGTCTTCCTTGTTCTTGAAATGCTGATAGATCGTCCCTTCAGCAACTTCAGCCTTCTGGGCGATCTCGGAGATGTTCGCCTCGAGGTAGCTCTTCCCGCCGAAAACCTGGATGGCGGCCCTGACTATCTGTTCTCTTGTGACATCCTTTTTTCTATGATGAGTAGGTTTCATAAAGTCAGTGAATATTATTTAATTCATTCTATGAACCATGTCAAGCAAATAATTCCGTACAAAGATATCGCAGCCTGCGTCTTGCTCAAGTATTCAATATCTTTAATATCTCTTGATGAGGCATCTTATCCTGATTTTAATTCACAAGACTGAATTGTATTCAGTAATAAACTGAATGACATTCATTTTTAGTCAAAATGCTCCATTGGTTTCACGGAGCGCACCGCTGTTCCATGGAACAATACGCTGAGGAGGTACTCATCGAACTTTCATGTTCCTGTGGGCTGCGATCACTATCCTTTTCTTGTTATGTAAGGAGTACGGAATACGGAGATACCGAAACATATGAGGCGGGAAGCGTCCCGTCTGAGAGCGACTGCGACGGCTTGCCCGGCCGCCGGGCAAGGCTTCCGTCCGGGTTTACAAGACCGCGCGTGCCCGGAAAAGGGCACGTATACCTCAGCTTATTTCTCCTTCCCCTTGCTTTTGAAGGGATTGACAATCGGCTGCGATCCAAGACACAGGACCTGGTTGCGGTTTTCGAGGCAGATGGCGGTCTCAAGGCTGGCCGGCCCAATGTTCTGACCGATGACCTCCTTCGTCATCCTCAGACCCAGCACGGATTTTGCGATCATCTTTTGCGCCAGTTCGCGTGCTTTTGCCATGAGCTGGTCCTCAGGCACCAGGTAGTTGACGAGACCCCACCTGCAGGCGGTCTCGGCATCCATCGTCTCCCCCGTGAGAAGATATTCGTTGGCTATTGCCAGCGGCACCTGCCGGGGGAAATGGAAGCTGCCGCCCATGTCCGTCCCCGTCAGTCCGATGTTGATGTAGGACGCTATGAACCGCGTCGTCGGGTCGGCTACGCGCAGATCGCAGGCCAGAGCGAGACTGAACCCTCCTCCCGCCGCCCATCCGTGAATGGCGCCGATTATGGGCTGGGGCGCCCGCCGCATGAGGAGAACGACCTCAGAGATCTTGTCCTGATCTACGTAACGCTGCTCCGGGGTCTGCTTGTAGACGGGCGTATCCGGATCGTCTATCTCCTCGATGTCTCCGCCCGCACAGAAGGCCTTGCCCTTGCCCGTCATTATGATCACCCGGCACTCGTCTTCATTGTTCTGTCTCTCTCTCCAGAAATGGAGGAGCTCAGTCCTCATCTGCCTTGTATGGGCGTTCAGTTTGCCGGGAACATCGAGGGTCAGCGTACCGATCTGCCCGTCCAGATCGAAATGAAGCGTCTCGTACAACATTGAGCCTCCTTTAGGATTTGCATCGGTTCCCGTTTCCCCTTCCCCGAGGTCCGTCTCGGTGACTCCAAGGGCCTTCAGCATGCGGACGCGCACCTGCCACACGATCATTATTATAGCGTCATGGCCTACGTGGCCGGCAAAGTTCTTTCACAATCCAATACTAGCATATGCCATTCTGTGAACACCAGACCAGAGTTGGGGAGGTGTCCACAGAATGGCGCCGGGAGGACCATGGACCTGCGGGTACCTGCGGGTAGGTCGTCTTGACATATTTGGTGCAATGTTGTTTCATATAATGACTTGCACAACCATGGGATGACATACGTATGAATGACTTCACCACAAAAACAGAAAGCACCAAAGGATTTTTCAACCGGTCTCTGGAGAGGGCCCTTCAGATCATGTGCGCATTTACCAGCGAGCGAACCGCCTACACCCTGACGCAGCTGACAGAAGTTGTCGGATTACCGAAGGCCACCACCATCAGGCTTTGTTCCACGCTTATGAAGTATGGCTTCATGAAATTCGACGACGCCTCAAAACAATATTCCCTTGGCATAAGGCTCTTCCAGTTGGGCGGGGTAGTCTATTCATCACTGTCCTTGAGGAGGAGCGCATATCCCTTCCTGCAGCAACTCCAGATAAGGACAAGGAAGACCGCCTTCCTGGGCATGCTTGAGAACGACGAACTCATCTATCTGGACAGGAGCGAAAACCCCGCAAGCCCCATCAGGTTTACCTCCCAGATAGGCAGAACACGGCCGCCCTATTTCGGAATGCTGGGCCAGATGCTCATGGCCTCACTGCACGAGGACGAGGTGGACCGGATCCTCGAAGCAAAACCCTTGAAGGCTTACACGAAAAGAACAACTATCGATCCCCATGAGTTCAGGGAAAAACTGGCCAGGATACGAAAACAGGGCTACATCGTTGAAGAAGAGGAGGCCGTCGAAGGCATTTCGGGGATTGCGGCCCCGGTCTATGATTCCAACGGTTCCGCGGTGGCGGCGGTCGGCATCGGCTTCATTTCTTCATCGGCAGACGCTAAAGACAGGGAGACCCTCATCGCCGACGTCCTGAAAACAGGCGACAGAATTTCCTGGGAGATTGGTTACACGGGGATCGGACATCCCTACGCTACCCCACACGAGGGTTGGTTTCCTTCACCGGAATAACAGAAGGAACATTGATGGGCTCGGGTATCTCTCCATTCCAGACAATCGCCCTCTTCTTCTTCAAGCTCATATCGAAAAGACATGAATCATAATCACCGCCGCCATTCTTACGTGCCGTAATGTCCCGGATGATCATGTCGTGAGGATCACCCGGCAGAGCGGTGCTGCATATCCTGCCAAGCAAACTGTAGCCCGGTAAAGGAACATCAGGTCTTTCGGGGTGTGGAACAGAAGAAGCTGCTTTTGGAATGATACCGTTCAGCTGCTGCGAGGAAAGATAAGCGTCCCCAGGGGGATTCGAACCCCCGTTGCCGGCTTGAAAGGCCGGTGTCCTGGACCAGGCTAGACGATGGGGACCTGGAATCATATGGGCCGTGAAGGACTTGAACCTTCGACTCTCTGCTTAAAAGGCAGATACTCTACCAGACTGAGTTAACGGCCCGAAATGTGCTTTAAGATATGAAAATTTTCCTTCAAAGTCAAGCAGAATGAGAGTATTCCGCAATCTTCCCGCAGTCTTCCATTGACTCGCTCCGATGGTCACTTTATAATATCTCCACCATGCCAGCGGGACCGCAAGAATTCCTCAATGAAGACATCGGCGTCGAGGACGTGACGACCAATGCGGTCGTCCCCGACGGGCATCGCTCCCGCGCAAAGATCGTAGCGAAGGCGGCAGGGGTGCTCGCAGGCCAGGCCTTCGCCAGAGAGGTCTTCGTGGTCCTCGACAAGAACATTGCCTACAGGGAACATAAGAAGGACGGCGAAACCCTGAGCACAGGCGATATCATAGCGACCATCGAGGGCCGCACGCGGGCCATCCTCACCGCCGAAAGGGTGGCACTCAATATCCTCCAGAGGCTTTCAGGCATTGCCACGTTGACAAGGACCTTCGTCGATGCCGCATCGGGCACGAGGGCCCGTATACTTGACACCCGCAAAACAACACCCGGTATACGAACAATGGAAAAGTACGCAGTTTCCATGGGCGGCGGCGTCAATCACCGCCGCAATCTCACGGAAATGGCCCTTATCAAGGAAAACCACATAGCCGTCGCCGGTTCCATAGGCACGGCTGTTGGACTTGTCCGCAAGGCAGCGGATGTCCCCATCGAGGTCGAGGTGCGCACCATGGATGAACTGAAAGAGGCCCTCGAGGCAAAGGTCGAACGTATTATGCTCGACAACTGGGATACGGCATCGATGCGTGATGCCGTGGCTCTCGTTGCCGGACGGGTGCCGATCGAGGCATCGGGGAACATGACCGTCGAACGGGTCAGGGAGGTGGCGGCGGCGGGCGTGGACCTCATATCCGTGGGAGCCCTCACACACTCGGCCGGCGCCCTCGATATAAGCTTATTGCATGAAGGAGTAGACAGGTGACGGCAAACGAAGCTATTTCAAGAGAAGAGACCAGGGAGCGTATCACCGCTGCCAGGGAAAAGCTGGGCAAGGACCTCGTCATCCTCGCTCATTATTATCAGAATATCGATATCGTCCGCGCCGCCGATTTCGTGGGGGATTCCCTCCAGCTTGCTCAGAGCGCGTCGAAACAGATCGGAGCAAGGAACATAGTCTTCTGTGCCGTCTCCTTCATGGCCGAGATGGCGCGCATCCTTTGTCAGCCTCATCAGAAAGTGTTTCATCCCGAACTCGATGCAAAATGCCCTCTGGCGGAAATGGCGGTGATAGGAGACGTCGAGAAGGCGTGGAAACTCCTCACGGATACGGGCAGACGCTTCATTCCTGTTGTATACGTCAATTCACGGGCCGATCTGAAGGCATTCTGCGGGAAGAACGGGGGGTTTGTCTGCACCTCCGCCAACGCGGGAAAAGCCATGGAACATGTGATATCGCAAGGTGCCGTCCCCTTTTTCTTTCCCGACGAGAACCTGGGCCGTAATACCGCCCACACCATGGGTATCTCCGACGACGAGATGTTCCTCTGGGAACCTCAAGAAGATATCACCGCAGCCGCCCTTTCGGACATCGCCCACAAAAAGGCGATACTCTGGCGGGGTTTCTGCTACGTTCACACGGCCTTCAAACCCTCCGATATCGAAGAGATCAAAAAGGCCTACGGGGACATCGGCGTCATCGTCCATCCCGAATGCACCCCTGACGTTGTCAGCCTTTCCGACCATGTGGGATCGACGAGCTACATTAAAAACACCGTCGAGGCCGCCGCGGCCGGCACGAAATGGGCCATCGGAACGGAGATCAACTTCGTCAACCGCCTTAAGGCCGACCACCCCGACAAGCTCATCGTGCCCCTCAAGGAATGGGGATGCCGGGAAATGGCCCGGGTCACCTCACAGAAGTTCCTCGCCGTTCTCGAGAACCTCGTGGAAGGAAGAGCCCAGCCGGAAGTGGCCGTCAACCCCGAAAATGCGCAATACGCCAGGGTTGCTCTGGAAAGGATGCTTGCGATAAAGTGAAAATGAAAAAGGACCAAACCCACTACTGTGATGTCCTGATAATCGGTTCCGGCATAGCGGGGCTGTCCTGCGCCATAACCGCCGCCGATCTCGGGCTCGACGTCATCATTGTCACAAAGGAAAGCTCCGTCGAGGAATCGAACACCTTCTACGCACAGGGCGGCATCGTGGCCCGGGGCCAGGACGATACACCGGAACTTCTCGCCGAGGACATCATCCAGGCCGGCGACGGCATCTCCAATCCCGATGCCGTAAAGATCATCGCCCACGAGGGGCCCGGAATGGTCCAGGACTTCCTCATCAAGAAAGTGGGCGTCCCCTTTTCACGGTCCGGCGAAGATGAATTCGAGTTCGCCCGCGAGGCAAGCCATTCGCGCAGGAGGATACTCCACTCCAAGGATTCCACGGGAAAGGCCATCGAGGTGGCCCTCGTCGCGAAAGCGGCCGGATACACCAACATCCGCACCTTTTCCGGCTACCCCGCGATAGACCTTCT
>JAQVWF010000030.1 GCA_028698615.1 Syntrophorhabdaceae bacterium | reverse complement strand
GTGGCCGAGAGACATCCCTATTCATACGAACTGAGATTGTCCCATCTCTTTCCATTGAATTCTCTCACCTATCATTTGAGGGTTATAAAATGAACGGGGAGGTTGAACTCTTGCTGGAAGGCAGAAATGTCCTTGTCACCGGCGCGCAGGGTTTCATAGGACGGAGCCTGGTGCGTGCGCTCACCGGAATGAAGGCGCACGTTGCAGCGATGGACATGGTACCCTCCGATGACGGTGGCACTCAGGATGTGAGGGCTTATACGGGCGATCTCGAGGACAGGGCCTTTGTCGATGATTGCGTAAGGCGGTGCAGACCGGATGTGGTCTTCCATCTGGCCGCCTTCAAGGAACGCTCTTCCGACATGGCCGATTTCTACAGGGCTGTGGGCGTCAACATCATGGGTTCCCTCAACCTGTTTTCGGCACTCAACGACGGCGGCAGGGTATCATCCGTTGTTGTTCTCGGGACGGCAGAGGAATACGGGAGGAACGAAAGCCCCTTCAATGAGGCGATGAGGGAAAGGCCCGTCACCGCCTATTCCTATTCTAAACTCTGCGTCACGAACCTCTGCGGGATACTCCACAGCCTCTACAGGCTTCCCGTCACCGTCCTGCGGCCGACGCTTGCCTACGGTCCCGGACAGGACGCGGGCATGTTCCTGCCTTCCCTCATAGGGTCCCTCATCGAGGGAAGGCCCTTCGTCATGACGCCGGGGGAGCAAACGCGGGACTTCGTGTACATAACCGACCTCGTCGACGCCATGATAAGGGCATCCCAGGCAGAAGGAGCGCGGGGAGAGGTGATCAATATCGGCAGCGGAAAGCCCGTGAGGCTTCTCGAGGTTGTCGCAATGGTCGAGAGACTCCTCGACAGGACAGGTCTCGTGAAGGTGGGCGGCAGGGAGTATCGGCCCGATGAGATCATGGATTATCATGTGGACACATCAAAGGCAAAAAGGCTGATCCGATGGGAACCGAAAGTCGGTCTCGATGAAGGGGTGAGGCTCACGATAGCATCGTTCCTATCGTGAGACGGCAAATGGGAAAGAATATCCTCTTCTATTCCGACTGTTCTTTTTTTGCCGGGTGCGAGAACATGCTTGCCAATTTTTTTCAGAGCGAAGAGTTCATGGCGCGGTACAACGTGAGCTTCCTTTACAGATATTCAGGGGAATACGAGGCCGGCTTCAGGCAGCGGGTGACGCGCAGCTTTCGCGCCGTCCCCGTGAAGCTCCTTGACCTCAGCGCCATCTTCGATCGCATCAGCAAAAGGTCGCCCTTCATCCGCGTGCCGGTCATCATGTTTTGCCACCTCATACTGAAGCATCTCTTCATCTCCTGGAACACGATACGGCTTTTTCGACTTTTCAGAAGAGAGACGATCGACATCCTTCACGTCAATAACGGAGGGTATCCCGGCGCCTATTCCTGCGCCGCCGCCGTTATCGCCGCCCGGCTCAGCGGGATAAGGAGGATCGTCTATGTCGTCAACAACATTGCCCATTCATACCGGCCGCCCTGGCGCTGGCTGGATATACCCTATGACACGATGGTCATAAAGGCGGTATCGCTTTTTGTTACGGGGTCTTCCTATGCCCGCGGCATGCTCGTGGATGCCTTGAGGATCGACCCCGCAAAGACGGTAAATATCTTCAACGGGATAGAACCCCGGGCTGTCACTGAAACGAGAGTGGAGACATTACGCCGCTTGGAGGTAAAGGAGGACCGCCTGTTGATTGGCGTCGTCGCCGTTCTCGAACGGCGCAAAGGGCACGCGGTCCTCATTGACGCCATGAGGCTCCTGAAGCAGGAGGCGCCCGCCGGTCTTCCCCTGGTCCTCATCGAAGGGGAAGGCGTCGAATCGGATCATCTCAGGCACTATGTGCGTGACGAGGGCCTGGATGATGATGTAAGGTTTACGGGGAGCGAACGGAACGTCTTCAATCTCATGAATGCCGTCGATATCATCGTTTTGCCCTCCATCGGGCAGGAGGATTTCCCCAATGTCATCCTCGAGGCGATGAGCCTCGGCAAGACCGTTATTGCGAGCATCATTGCGGGGATTCCCGAGCAGATCGTCCATATGCATGACGGGATACTCGTCGAGGCGGGCAACGCGCGGGACCTGGCGGACGCCATCAGGTCCGTCGTCGAGGACGGGGGCCTTCGGGAATCTCTGGCCTTGAATGCGAGGCAGAAGTTCTCACGAACCTTTTCGGCACAAAGATCGGTCAGGAACTATGAAGAGTTATATGAAAAACTTTTGGCTCAAGGAGAGAGAGCATGAAGCTTGCAATTTTATGTGGAGGCTACGGGACGCGCATACGCGATGTGGCGGACAACATTCCCAAACCCATGATCCCCATCGGGGCAAAACCGATCCTCTGGCACATAATGAAGTATTATGCCGAGTTTGGCGTGAAGCAGTTCATACTCTGCCTGGGATACAAGGGCGACGTGATCAAGGATTTCTTCCTCAACTACGAAGCGAACACCAATGACTTCACCGTCACCCTGGGAAGGAACAAGAAGATAGAATACCACAACGAGCATCCCGAGTCGGATTGGATGGTGACTCTCGCCGAGACGGGGCTTAACGCCATGACGGGAGCCCGGCTGAAGAGAGTGGAAAAGTACCTGGCGGGTGAGGAGAACTTCATGTTCACCTACGGGGACGGGGTAGGCGACGTTGATATCGACAGGCTCATCGAATACCACAGGTCCCACGGCAGGATATTGACCGTGACGGGCGTGCGCCCGCCGGGAAGGTTCGGTGAACTCATGAACGACCCGTCGGGCAAGGTCATCGAGTTCAATGAAAAACCTCAGGCGAGCGGCGGCAGGATATCGGGCGGTTTTTTTGTGTGCCGCCGGGAGATATTCGATTACCTCGATGACGATGAAGGGCTGGTCTTCGAGAGAAAGCCGATGCGGAACCTGGTCGGGGACGGGCAGATGATGGTCTACGAGCATGAGGGCTTCTGGCAGCCCATGGATACGAACAGGGAATATGTATTGCTCAACGAACTTTACGACAAAGGGGAAGCGCCATGGGTAAAGTGGTAGATAACGATCATTTTTCCGTGTTCAAGGGCAAGAGGGTCCTGGTCACCGGAGACACGGGTTTCAAGGGGTCATGGCTCGCCCTGTGGCTCACCATGTGCGGGGCCGACGTGCTCGGCTACGCGCTGCCGCCCAAAAGGGACAACGACCACTATAACCTTATCGGGCTCAGAGACGTTGTCACGCACATCGACGGGGACGTCAGGGATTTCGACGGTATGAAGAGGGTATTCACCGATTTCGACCCCGAATTTGTCTTTCACCTGGCCGCTCAGGCACTTGTGAGACTCTCTTACGATGAACCGAAATATACCTTCGACACAAATGTGGGCGGTTTTGTCAACGTTCTCGAGGCTGCCCGTTCCCTGCCGGCGGTGAGGTCCATCATCTGCGTCACCTCGGACAAGTGCTACCTCAACAAGGAATGGACGTGGGGATACCGTGAGTCCGACGAGCTCGGGGGCAGGGACCCCTACAGCGCGTCCAAGGCGGCAGCGGAAATGGTCTTCCTCGGCTACATGCACGCATTCTTCAACGATAGACAGGATGTGGGGATAGCGAGCGTACGGGCAGGGAACGTGATAGGCGGGGGAGACTGGTCCGAGGACAGGATAGTCCCCGATTCCATCAAGGCGCTTCAGAAAGGGGAGCCCATATTCCTTCGCAACCCCTCTTCCACCCGACCGTGGCAGCACGTCCTGGAACCCCTGTCCGGCTACATGCTCCTTGCGGCGAGGCTCCACACTTCCCCGAAGGGATACTCGGGATCGTGGAATTTTGGTCCCGGCAAGAACGCCGTCAACACGGTGCAGGACCTCACCGAGAGGATCATATCTCACTGGGGGGATGGAAGAATAGAAACAGCCGGCGGCGGTGAGGGACCCTACGAATCGAAGCTCCTCCACCTGAATTGCGACAAGGCCTTTTACACCCTGGGCTGGCACCCGAGATGGGATTTTGAGAGGACCGTGAGGGAGACAACCCTGTGGTACAGGGATATCTGGCAGGGGAAGGCAGCCCTCCCGAAGACGAAGGAGCAGATCACGGCCTACATGGGAGGTGAGTGACATGATAGAGGGAGTCAGGATAAGCCCCCTGCGGCAGATACCCGACGAACGGGGCAAGGTCATGCACATGCTCAGGAGGGATTCGGAGGTCTTCATCGATTTCGGCGAAATATATTTCTCATGCATCTATCCCGGTGTTGTAAAGGCGTGGCACATCCACAAGCGCATGACCCTGAACTATGCCGTCCCTCATGGCAATATCAAGCTTGTCCTTTATGACGACCGCGACGGCAGCGCAACGAGAGGGCAGGTACAGGAAGTGTTCCTCGGTCCCGATAATTACTGTCTCGTGACCATCCCTCCCATGGTTTGGAACGGCTTCAAAGGAATTGGGGCACAGACGGCGATCGTCGCAAATTGTTCCTCCCTTCCTCATGACCCCGGTGAGATAGAGAGGCTCGACCCATCGGATCCCTCCATCCCCTACAATTGGGCGATCGTCCATAAATGAAGAAGAATATCCTCATCACCGGCGCATTCGGGTATCTTGGCGGCAGGATAGCGAAGCTCCTCGCCCAGGACCCGGAGGTCATGGTGCACCTTGGAACCCGAAATGCCGGCCGAAGACCTCCTGAATGGGCCAGTGGTGGAAGGGTGACGGGGATGGACCTTGCCTCCCCGGTGTCCCTTGACGATGCCTCCCGGGGAATGGACGCGATCGTTCACCTTGCGGCGGTCAACGAGATCGAAAGCGCAGCGGACCCGCAGCGCGCGCTCGAGGTCAACGGGGCGGGTACGCTGCGGCTCCTTGATGCCGCGCAGGGCAATGGCGTCGCCCGCTTTGTGTATCTTTCCACGATACATGTCTACGGGAGCCCCCTTGTCGGCGTCATCACGGAAAGGACGGTCCCGAGGCCTTCACACCCCTACGCCATCACCCACAGGGTTGCCGAGGACCTGGTCCTCGCCGCCCACGACAAGAAGAGGATGACGGGGATAGTGTTGCGTCTCTCGAACGGTTTCGGAGCGCCGGCGTCTCCCGATGTGGACAGGTGGACCCTCGTTGTTAACGACCTCTGCCGCCAGGCCGCAACCACGGGGAAGCTTGTCCTCAAGACACCGGGTCTGCAGAGGCGTGATTTCATAACACTTGAGGACACGGCACGGGCGGTGGCGCACATGATAGGAGTTCCGCCGCTTCAGTGCGGGGACGGTCTCTTCGACCTCGGCGGTGAATACTCCGTTTCCATACTGGAGATGGCGACCCTCATCGCGAAGAGGTGCGAGGCCACCCTGGGGTCGGCGCCTGTCATAGAGCGTCCCGCCCCGGCTGCCGGCGAAAAGGCGGAAGACCTCGATTATCGGATGGACAAGATAAAGAAAGCCGGCTTCTTTCTGACGAGGAATGTGGAAGAAGAGATAGACGCAACTCTCAGGCTGTGTACAGCACACTTCGGACGCGGGGGACATGGGGGTTTGAGATGAACCCCCTTTTTTCCGTCGTCATTCCCACGTACAACCACGGGCATTTTATCGGGCGGTGCCTGTCGTCGGTCCTTTCCCAATCGTTCACGGACTGGGAGGCCATCGTTGTCAACAACTTTTCCGAGGACAACACCATTGAGGTAGTGGAAGGCTTCAAGGACGAGCGCATCCGTCTCGTCAATTTCAGCAACGAGGGTATCATCGCCGCCTCTCGAAACGAGGGTATCAGGCTTGCCCGGGGCGAGTTTGTTGCCTTCCTCGATTCCGACGACTGGTGGTATACCGGGAAGCTTGAGAGGGTCCGCGCCGATGCTGCGAATGCCGACGTCATCTATCATGACCTCGACATCCACTCTGTCAAGGGCAAAAAGGAGACGGCCGGGGATTGGAGGAGGCAGCTCACCCCGCCCGTTTTTGTCGACCTCATGGTCAACTGGAACACGCTGCCGAATTCGGGCGTCGTGGTGCGAAAGGCCATCCTCGATCAGGTGGGCGGGCTCACGGAGGACAGGGTGCTGAACACCTTCGAGGACGCCGAGTTGTGGCTCAAGATATCGAGGGTGACGGAGAGGTTCGTCTACGTCAGGGAAAAGCTCGGGGCATACTGGGTGGGAGAGGCCAACCTGTCGACCTTCAATGAGAGACATATCAATTGCGTCCAGTACATCTTTGACAAGTATCTCGACATGCTCGATGAGAAAGACAGGCGGAAAGCGGCGGCGCAGATGGCCTATATCACGGGCAGGATACGGCAGAAGACCGGCTCAGCCGGGCAGGCCCTGAAGCTTTTCCTCACATCGGCAAGGTCGGGAAACAGGACCGTCAGGCTCAAGTCCCTCGTCCTCGTTCCCGTGTGCTGCCTTGAGGCGATATTACCCTTCCTTTTCCGCAAGGGGGCGAAATGACAATGCGCACGGTGCTGCTCGCATTCGGAACCCGCCCGGAAGCCATCAAGATGGCCCCCGTCATGAAGACGCTGGAGAAACGCGCCGGGGATTTCAGAACAATCGCCTGTGTCACCGCCCAGCACAGGCGAATGCTGGATCAGGTACTCTCCATATTCAGTATTCGGCCTCAATACGACCTCGATATCATGAAAGAGAACCAGGACCTCTTCGATATCACGGCACATGCGTTAACGGGGTTGAAAAAGGTTTTTGAGGAGACAAGGCCCGATATAGTGCTTGTGCAGGGTGATACAACGACGGCGTTTGCAGCCGGTCTTGCGGCCTATTATCTGAAGATACCCGTCGGGCACATCGAGGCGGGCTTAAGGACATGGGACAAATACAGTCCTTTTCCGGAAGAGGTGAACCGGCGCCTCCTGAGCGTTGTCGCCGATTACCATTTTTCCCCCACGGAATGGAGCAGATCGAATCTCATCCAGGAAGGCACCGACCCCGAAAGGATATGGGTAACGGGTAATACCGTCATAGATGCCCTCATGATGATAAAGGAGAAGCAGCAGACAGAGGCGGCAAGGACGGCACTGCTGGATCATTTCAAGACGCGCTGGGGCATCGAGTTCGCAGAGGGCGTGAGGATGCTCCTTGTGACCGGCCACAGACGGGAAAACTTTGGCGCCGGTTTCCGGGATATCTGCACCGCCCTGAAAACGATCGCGCGCCAGAGGCCGGATGTAACCGTGATATATCCCGTTCACTTGAATCCAAGGGTTCAGCGGCCGGTCAAGGAGATCTTGAGCGATGTGCCCAATATACACCTCATAGAGCCCGTCGAGTATGAACAGTTTATCTTCCTGATGAGCAGGTCCTATATGATCCTTACCGATTCGGGAGGCGTGCAGGAAGAGGCGCCGTCACTGGGAAAACCCGTTCTCGTCATGAGAGAGGTAACGGAGCGCCCCGAAGGGGTCGAGGCAGGCGTGGTAAGACTGGTAGGAACGGACAGCACAAAGATCGTCGCTTCCGCGGCGGAGCTTCTGGACAATGACGCCACATACAGGAGAATGTCTGAAGCAGTGAATCCCTATGGCGATGGCAAGGCATCGGAAAGGATCGTGGACATCCTCTCTTCAGTGGTCGCATGAAAATGAGAGCATTATGAGGCTGGTTTACGCAATACGGCATGTGGGCATGACGGGGGGCGTGAAGGTCTTTTTTCAGCACGTCGAGCTCCTGAGAGATATGGGTCATTCAGTCCGCTTGCTCACACGTTTCATCGATGAGGAGTGGGGCTTTCGGGTGAGGCCGGAGGTTGTCCCTGCCTTTGATGACAAGACCATCCCCGATGCGGACGGCATAGTCGTGACAACCCCCAAAGACGTTGAGGAACTCTGGGGGGTGGCGAAGAGCCGCGGTATTCCACTTTTTCACTTCCTGCAGGGTTTTGAACCCGATTATGTTCTGGAGCGAATTAAGGGCTCCGTCGTTCCGAAGCGTTTCCGGGGCACCGACATCATTTCAAAGGTGAAGTATTGGTACAAGAAGAGGGAATGGAAGGACAGGCTGAAAAGGTTCGATCGCCTCTATGAACTCCCCACGGTGAAGATCGCAATTGCCCCCCACCTTGTCCGGGGTGTCGAAGATAGATACCGTACCCGCTGTTACCTGGTTCCCAACGGGATCGACCAGGGCGTCTTTCACCCCAAAGAGAAGGGGATGGATTACGCGGGTCCCCTCAAGATACTTTCCGTAGGCAACTATACCATTGAGTACAAGGCAATACCCGATGTTCTCGCGGCGGTCCGGATCCTGAAGGAACAGGGAAGGGCCGTTCATCTTACGCGGGTCTCGCCGGCCGACATCACTGAGGCGGAGAAACAGGCGGGTGTGGTGGACAGATCTCTCGTAAGGATCTCGGAGGCGGAAATGGCGGCCCTTTACCGGGAGAGTCATATTCTTATTGCCGCGTCAACGGAGATAGAGGGTTTCGGTTTGCCGCCCGTCGAGGCAATGAGTACGGGAACCCCGGTGATCCTGACAAAGATCACGCCCTTTTTTGCCTTCGATGATACCCACGATTTCGCTTACTTCGTCGATGTGCACAAGCCCGGGGCGATCGCGCAAGGCATTCTGGATATTGCACAGGATCCCGCTTTGCGCGAAGCATTGATTGAGAGAGGTTTTGAAGTATCGGCAAAATATCGGTTGAGCAACGTTGGAAAACGACTTGAAGAGATCTTCAAGGAACATGTGAACAGAGGATAGAACGTGACAGAAACCATTGCAGGAAGAGCATCGGAAAAAGGTGGGGCACGACTGATCGACAAGAATGCCCCCGGTACACAGGACAGGGTTGTTTCCATCCTCACGCGGATGCCAAAGGGGAGGCTCCTTGACGCCCCTGCCGGCGAGGGGGCGCTGGTGCAAAGGCTGATGGGCATCCATGACATCACGGCCGTCGATATCGACGAGGACTTTTTTCGGCTCCGCGGGCAGGTACCCTTCAAAAAGGTCGACCTCAACGGCACCCTTCCGTTCGAGGACGCGTCCTTCGACTATGTCACCTGTGTCGAGGGTATCGAACATCTCGAAAACCCTTTCTCCTGCGTCAGGGAGTTTGCGAGGGTGTTGAAGCCGGGTGGCAGCCTTGTTATCACCACACCCAACATCATGTCCATCAAGAGCCGGACGCGATTTCTGTTCTATGGCTATCACGACTTCTTCCGCTTCATCAAACTGCCCGATGATTTTCGTCACGGGAACCCTGAATACGATCATCAGCACATTAACCCGATGACCTTCACTGAATTGAGATACGCCCTTGAAAAGGCCGGATTTGAAGTGGCGGGGATCCATGCGAACCGGTACGTCAAAGCCGGCAAATGGAGCTTTCTCTATCCCCTGGTAAAGAGTATCATCACCAGGAGAACGGCGGGCAAAGCTCCTCAGGATAGAGATCTCTTTTCACGGGAGATACTTGAAGGAGAGATCATCATCGTGGAGGCAAAGAGGAAATGAGTCCCCTGATGTGCATGAGGTTTTTGGAAGAGGCAGGAAATTAAGTCAGATGTCAAGATAGCTCTTTCCCTGATGTTTCTGGCCCTTGCCGTGAGGGTGTACATGGTGCTTACCGCGGGGGTCATCACCCCTGACGGCATCCTGTATATTAAAATTGCCAGATTCATCAATGACGGCAATTGGAGGGGGGTATATGAAGACGGTTTCTACAGTACGTACCCCTTCGTTATCGTGCTGTTCCAAAAGGTCTTCCACGATTGGGAGACGGCCGGGAGGATGGCGTCGGCAGCTGCAGGCTCTGTTGCGGTTCTGCCTTTTTTCTTTCTCCTGAGGCGCATGTTTGACCTGAGGATCGCCTTTGTCGCATCGATCTTTTTTGTTATAGGCCCCCGGCTTGTGCAGTATTCCTCCGATGTCCTCAGGGAGCCGCTCTTCTGGTGCTTCTCTATAACATCCCTCTGGGCGGCATGGAAAGGCATAGAGGAAAAGAGGTGGGTCTTCATCGCTGCGGCAAGTTTCTTTGCCGGTCTGTCGTGCTTCACCCGCACCGAAGGAGTGGCCCTTCTTGCGATCGTTATCGTGTGGATGGGATGGGTCCTGTTCTACCGGGAACGAAAGGCCAGGCTCTTCCTTGCCTTCCTGATGGTCTTTCTCGTGGCATTTCCGGCGATGTCCATTACGCCCCTTTACTTGCTCAAGAGCAAGGCTGGCGCCTGGGAACTCGGCCACCTGGCCACGAAGATACCTGAGCTGCTGCAGAGCAGGAATAAGCCCCTCCCGGTGGAGATTGACGGATCTTCCCTGAAATCCCGCCAGGCGGGGTCCGTTCTCACCCGGGTCATGACCAACAGATACGTTTTCTCCCTCTGGGAGACCTCCTACAAGTTCTTCAGGTCCTTCCACGTGGTCCTGATCGTGCTTTTGCTCTTCGGGCTGTTCCGCAGAAGGATCATTCCCTGCAGCGGGAAGGAGATACCTGTCCTGATATGGTGTTCAGCATTCTTCCTGATATCCCTTGTGTACGCATTCAAGGTCTCCTACGTGAGCACAAGGCATGGGCTTCTCGTGGGAATCCCTTCATTGCTGTGGGTTTCCATTGGTTTTTGGGAACTGAGCTCCCGCATGGAAGGGGCTGTCAGGAAAGCACGGTGGAACCCGAAACTCACCCGTCACGTTGCGGTCTACCTTCTCATTCTCATCTGTCTATCGGTGATCCCCCGGACGGTCGCGCCTTATGGGGATGAAAAGATCGAAATGAAAAAGGCCGGTATCTATCTGAAACGCATGGGTTATTCGAACGAGAGATTTGCTGTGGAGCCGAGAATTAATAGATTGACCTTTTATAAGGGGGGAGATTTTGTTAACATCCCCACCAATATTGATCCTGTCGCATTGGGTCGTTTCCTTAAGAGCGCTGACGTGCGTTTCCTTGTTGTTGATGAAAGGACCATCGAAAACGCCGTTAAGGGCTTCAAGGGCAATACGGACGCCATGAATCTGGAGAAGGTCGACCTCCCCGGGTTTAAGGATTACAGGGAATATTCCTTCGCTGTCTACAGAATAGGGGAATAGGGGATGAACGTGAGGAGGACGAGATAAACAGATACCACGGGGGTACCAGTCCATGGCGCGTGTGAGTGTCATCATCTGTGTCTTCAATGGCGCGGCCGTCGTATCGTCGGCCGTTGATTCCATAAAGGCCCAGACCTTCACCGATTGGGAGTGCATCATATGTGACGACGCATCCCGGGATAACACGTGGGATGTGCTCCTCGATGTTACCCGCGGCGATGGAAGGTTCGTCCTTATCAGGAATGAGGTGAACAGGGGCCCGGCATACTCCAGGAACAGGTGCATTGAGAAGGCCGGGGGAGAGCTTATAGCCATTCAGGATGCCGATGATGCTTCCATGCCCGATAGGCTTGAAAAACAGGTCGGTCTCCTTGACCGTCGCCAGGATGTGAGCGTTGCGGGAAGTTTCGCGCAGTTGTTCGACGGGGACGGGACGCCATGGGGAGAATTGAGGGCTTCCATGGCTCCGGAAGAAAAGGATTGGCTGAAAGGGTCCCAGGTCATCCACGCATCGGTTATGGTCAGGAAAGAGGACTTGAAGCAGGCAGGTCTCTACGACGAGAACATCCGGATAGCGGAGGATTACGATCTCTTCACGAGGCTGGTGGCCCGGGGCCGCAAAGTGGTCACGCTGCCGGAATTCCTCTATGCGGTGCGGTGGGACGCCTCCAGTTACGGCAGAAAAGGGATGGGCTCCCGATGGCAGGAGGCAACGGTCAGGTGCAGGATAGCCAGGAGGTTGACAGGCAGATGGTATTGCTTCATCCACATGGCACGGCCGTTGCTCCTCGGCCTTGTCCCGTCGTCGCTTCTTTTCATGTATCACAAGAGGGTCCTGCGACGAGCTGAAGGGAAGGTTTCAGGCGAAACTATGATCGAGAGCGCAAGGGACAAGAAGAAGGTCTGTTTCGTAGCCACCCTGGAGATGTCCATCAGGGCCTTTCTCGCTGACCACATGATCCTGCTCCAGGACGACTTCGACCTCTGCGTCGTCTGCGCCACGGAGAACACGACATTTCTCGAACAGTACGGGATCAAGGCAAAGGTGATCCCGGTGCCCATCGAGAGGAACATATCCCTCATCAGCGACGTAAAGGCGCTTCTTGCCATCCACCGGATATTCAGGGAGGAGCGCTTCGACATAGTCCATTCGATAATGCCGAAGTCAGGGCTGCTCGCCATGGCGGCGGGCTTTCTTGCACGCGTGCCCATCAGGGTGCACACCTTTACGGGGCAGGTGTGGAAGAACCTGACCGGTGTCAGGCGATTCGTGCTCAAGACCATGGACAGGGTGCTTGTCGGCTGCGCCACGCATATCCTTGTCGATAGCCCCTCGCAGAGGGAATTCCTCATTGCCCAGGGCATTGTAGGCCGCCGCGGGTCGGCGGTCATAGGGAACGGGTCCATGTGCGGCGTCGACTCCCGAAAGTTCCATTTCGATGATGCCGCAAGGCAGGGCATCAGGGACGCATACGGCATCGGGCCTCGGGATGTCGTGTTCTTCTTTCTCGGCAGAATGAACAGGGACAAGGGTGTCCTCGACCTCGCGAGGGCCTTCGCCGGTGCCTGCGCGAGTTTCGGGAATGTCCACCTTGTCCTTGCGGGTCCCGACGAAGAGAACATGAGAGAGAAGGTTCTCGAGATCTGCTCCCGGTGCTCCGACAGGGTGCATATCACGGGTCCCACCGATGCGCCGGAGGGGCTCATGTCGGCATCTGATGTCCTGTGCCTGCCGAGCTACCGGGAAGGGTTCGGGCTCGTCGTTATAGAAGCGGCGGCCGTGGGCATCCCTTCCATAGGGTCGAGGATATACGGCGTCACCGATGCCATCGAGGAGGGTGTCACGGGCTTTCTCTTTGAGGCGGGCTCCCATCACGATCTTATGCTTAAAATGGTCAAGTTTGTGGAGGATCCCTCCCTGGCGAGAAGGATGGGCGAAAAGGCGAGAGCCTTTGCCGTGGAGAGGTTCTCCCGGGAAAGGATCACCGCCGCCATGCTCGACTACTACAGGATACTTGGCCGCCGTGTCCCGCAGTCCTTCATGAAAAGGGTCTTAGACGTCGTCCTTTCTCTCATAGCCATCATTGCACTCGGAATCCCCATGCTGGTGATCGCCCTTGTTATCTATGTCTCGATGGGCAGTCCCGTGCTTTTCAGGCAGGTGCGCCCCGGGTTTCGGGGCAAGCCTTTTTCCATCATGAAATTCCGTACCATGAATGAGGCCCGTGACCTGCAGGGACGCATACTGCCAGACGAAGCCAGATTGACCGGTGTGGGGAGGGTGGTGCGCAGCTTAAGCCTCGATGAACTGCCCCAACTGTTCAACGTCCTCATGGGCGACCTGAGCTTTGTGGGGCCGAGGCCGCTTCTCATGCAATACATGCCTTTGTACAATGATCATCAGGCGAGGCGCCACGAGGTAAAGCCGGGGATCACAGGCTGGGCGCAGGTCCATGGGCGCAACGCGATCTCGTGGGAGGAGAAGTTCGACCTCGACGTCTGGTATGTGGATCACGCAAGCCTTGCGCTCGACCTCAGGATACTCTGGCTGACCGCTGTGAGTGTGGTGAAGAGAGAGGGCATTTCGGCCGAGGGCTTTGAAACGATGCCGGAGTTCAAAGGCTCTGAAAGAGGAAAAAAGGACAGGAGCAGGCCGGACGGCGGGCTCTGAGGCCGCGGCCACCCCTGAAGAGACATATATGGATCTCCTTTCACGATACCAGAGGCTCACCCCCCTTGTCCTGTTGGCATTCGCCTTGCTCCTGCGGTTGTATGGAGCGGTGGTGCCGGGCATGATCACTCCTGATGGGGTTCTGTACATCAACACCGCAAGGATGATCGAGGCAGGACAGTGGCAGCGGGTGTCGGAAGAGAGCTTCTACACCATCTATCCCTTTCTCATAGTGCTGTTTCAAAAGATAATTCCCAATTGGGAGACTGCGGGGAGGATGGTTTCCGTCACTTTTGGTTCCCTTGCCGTCCTGCCCCTCTACCTTCTTTTCAAGCGCATCTTCGACGCAAGGATAGCCGTCGCGGTCGTGATCGCCTTCACGGTCAGCCACAAGATACTTGAGTTCTCCTCCAATGTTCTCAGGGAGCCCGTTTTCTGGTGTTTCTCCCTCTTTGCCCTCTGGGCTGCCTGGGAGGGCATATCCCGCAGGAAGTGGTTCATGGTGACGGCAGCCGGTTTCTTTGCCGGGTTGTCCGCAATGGCCCGAATGGAAGGCATAGCGCTCATCGGGATCATAACGCTGTGGATGGTGTGGGTATTGCTCTACAAGGAACACAGGGTCAGGACCTTCCTGATATACGCCCTGGTCGTCCTTGTCATTTTTCCCGCAACCTTTGCCGTGCCCCTAACGTTGCTGAAGGCCGAAACGGGAAGATGGGAGCTGGGACTGGTAGGGTCCAGGCTGCCGACCCTTATCACGGGCGATTCAGACGAGGTCCTGGCCGCCCGGGCTTCCGAGTCGGCAGGTCCCCAAACGCCGGCATCGGTTCCGGAGAGGTCTTCCGCCAGGAATCAGATCCATCTCGCAGTCGGTCTGCTGTCAAAGTATTTCGGATCATTCCCCGTCATCTTTCTCGGTCTTTTGTTCTTCGGTGTCTTTCGAAGACGGGTATACCCCTGTTCTGACAGGGAAATTCCTGTCCTGATATGGCTGTTTGTCTACCTTGCGGTGTCCTGGGCCTACATGTCGCGGACCGGTTATTTGAGCACCAGGCATGGTCTTCTCATGGGCATACCCAGTTTCCTCTGGGTCGGGATCGGTTTTTTCGAACTCAATGAGCGCATCAGAAGACTGGTACGGAGTAAGGCGAAGAGGCTCACCGCCCGTCATGCGACCTTCCTGTTCGTGGCTGTGCTGTCCGCGGCTATTTTGCCCCGGACACTCGCGTGGCCCGGACATGAGAAGGTGGAAATGAAGAAGGCGGGAATTTATCTGAAAGGGGCCGGTCATTTGGATGACAAACTGGCCGTCGAGCTCCGGCTGACTCGCCTTGTCTTCTATGCCGACGCCAACTATGTCGTCATTCCCGGAAAGATACGCGCTTCGGCAATGTACGATTTCCTGGTCTCCGTCAAGGCTGCCTACCTTATAGTCGATGAGAAGAACATGGGTCCCGCCGTGAGAGAGTTCATAAAAAATTCCGCCCCGACGACACTGGAGCGCATACCCGTTCCCGAGTTCGAGGGTTACAAACGGTATTCCTTTGCCGTGTTCAGGATAAGAAAACCATAGAAAATGCAGAGCTATGCTGGTATAAGATTTAGGGACTTTCAAAGAAGATGAGAACTCGGCTCATAGGAAACGCGAAGAGGCTTATCGTTCTGATAAGCGACATGGCGGTCACCGCCCTGTCGTACTGGTCGGCCTACTTCCTGCGCTTCAATTTCACCATCCCCGACCACTACTTCGCGGTGTTCCTGAACACACTGCCCGTTCTCGTGGTGATGCGCGTCGTCTGTTTTTCCGTTTTCGGACTCTACAGCGGCGTCTGGCGCTATGCGTCGATGAATGACCTCATCCGGATCCTGAAGGCGACGGTCCTGAGTTCCTTTCTCTTCTTCGTATATGTCGGATTAGTCTACCGCCTCGTCGACTTTCCCCGGTCCGTCTTTGTCATGGACTGGTTCATCATTGTCGCCCTCGTCGGGGGGTCCCGTTTCCTTTACAGGTTATTCAGGGAGTTTTATCCCCTGCGTTCTGTGCAATCTACGACGAAGGTGCTCATCATCGGTGCGGGAAGGGCGGGGGAGATGCTCCTTCGGGAGATGAACCAGAACCCGCGGATCGGTTATGAACCTGTGGGGTTCCTCGATGATGACGGTGCGAAGAAGGGCCTGAGAATTCATGGTGTCTCCGTTCTCGGGAAGGTTGATGACCTGGTGAAGGTCGTCGACAAGAAAGACGTACAGGAGGCCGTGATCGCCATACCCTCTCTCACGGGGAAGGAGATGAGGCACATTGTCAGGCTCTGCGACGAGGCGGGGATAACCTGTAAGACCGTCCCGGCCATGAGCGATATCCTGAATGGGAGCGTTCATGTCAACCAGATACGCAAGATCAGGATAGAGGATGTCCTTGGAAGGGAACGCGTCGAACTCAACAGGGACCAGATCAGGGAGTACCTGACGGGAAAGAGGGTGCTTGTCACCGGGGCCGCCGGTTCAATCGGTTCCGAGCTTTGCCGGCAGATCATGAAGATGGAGCCGGAACAGCTTATTCTCTACGAGAGGGTGGAGAATGAGCTTTACAGGATAAATATGGAGTTCTCTCAGGCGTTCAAGGACAAGCCCTATGCCATGATGCTCGGCGATATACTTGATACGGCGAGGCTTGAGGGCGTCATGGACAGTTTCAAGCCCCAGGTCGTGTTCCATGCGGCGGCTTACAAGCATGTACCCATCATGGAATCCCACCCCCTCGAGGCCCTCAAGAACAATATCCAGGGGACGTACAATGTGGTCAAGGCCTCCCTGCGCTCGGGGGTGGAGAAGTTCGTGCTCATCTCCACGGACAAGGCGGTACGTCCGGCCAATGTGATGGGGGCCACAAAGCGCGTGGCCGAACTCATCTGCCAGGGCATGAACGGCCAGGGCATGACGAAATTGATCGCCGTCAGGTTCGGCAACGTTCTGGGCAGCGCGGGCAGCGTCATTCCCTTGTTTCAGCAGCAGATCATGCAGGGGGGTCCCGTTACCGTGACCCATGCGGAAATGACCCGTTATTTCATGAGCATACCCGAGGCGGCACAGCTTGTCATGCAGGCAGGGGCCATGGGAAAGGGTGGAGAGATATTCGTCCTCGACATGGGCGAGCCGGTGAAGATAGTCGACCTCGCGCATGACATGATCCGCCTCATGGGGCTCAAGGCGGGAGACGATGTGGACATAGTCTACACGGGCCTCAGGCCGGGAGAAAAGCTCCACGAGGAACTTGTCTCCCAGGAAGAGGAATCCATCCGGACGATGCACGGCAAGATCACCATGGTCAAGTCCCCTCCCGTGGACTGGCTTCACCTCAAGGAAGAGATAGAAGACAACGTCCTCAACATCCAGAGTGACGACCCGGCTGCCATCCTCCACATCCTGAACGCCTTGATCAAGGCACACACGGTGGAGCCTGTCCGGGAAGAGGGGTTAGGAAGGGCATGAGGATAATCGACGCCAAGTATGTAAAAAGCGTATCTGCGCCTGAGGACACGGAGATGGGGGATATCCCCGAGATCTGCTTTGTCGGCAGGTCGAACGTGGGCAAATCGTCGCTCATCAACGCGACCGTTACCCAGCGCGTGGCAAGGACAAGTTCCCGGCCCGGCGCCACGAAGATGATCAACATCTATAAGGTCCTCTATGAATCGGGAGGAAGGCGGGATTGGGTGGTTTTTTCCGATTTTCCCGGGTTCGGCTATGCGAGGATCTCCCGGGAAATGGCACGGGACTGGCAGAAAATGGTCGAGGGTTATTTGCTGGGGAATGACCGCATCAGGCGCATAATCTGGCTATTTGATGTGAGGAGGGATCCTGACGACCTCGACAGGATGCTCGTGGAGTGGTTCCTTTCCAACAGCCTTCCCTTCACGCCCGTGCTGACGAAGGTCGACAAGGAGACCCAGAGCAATATTGCGAAGAAAAGACGTTCTTTCGAAGCCTTCGTCAACGGTTCCAAAGCCCACCTTTTTTCAGCCCGCACGGGCTACGGAAAGAAGGAGCTTCTCTCCCATATCGATCAGGTATTGCAGGGTGATTTGGAGTCAGTATGATGCTATTTTATAAGGATATTACTGTTAACTTCTGACATCCTTAAGGTTGAATATAGATTTAAATATGTAACCCTTGGATTCTATAGCCTCTTTGCCACCATCAAGGCGATCGAGCAACGCGACGACGCCTTTCACTGTATACCCTCCCTTTTCAACAGCCTCAATACCTTTCAATGAGGACCCGCCGGTGGTGACCACGTCTTCGAGGATCACCACGTTCATTCCCTTCTTCAGGTTCTTCCCGCCTTCGATCCACTGGTTAGTCCCATGGCCTTTGGGTTCCTTCCGAATCAGGAAACCCCTCAGATCGTCCTTTTCCAGGTAAGCTGCGAGCACCACGGAAGACACGAGAGGGTCGCCGCCGATGCTGACGCCGCCGACCGCGTGAACATCGGGGATCTGCCGGGTCATACCGTACATCATCTTGCCCACCAGGTACATGCCTTCCGGATTAAGTGTCGTCTCCTTGGCATCTATGTAAAAACTGCTCTTTTTCCCGCTGACAAGGGTAAATTCCCCTTCCTCGTAGGATAAGGTCTTGAGGATCTTGAGGAGTGCGCTGCGGTCATCTGTCATCATTTTTCTCCTTTGGCGAACAGTTCCATCTGTTCGAGTTCCATGCCCCAGGGGAACCTGGATGGGTACATGCCGGAAAAACAGGCGTCGCAATAAGAATAATCGCCCTTTCCGAGGGCCTTGCGCATACTCTCTATCGTCAGGTAATGGAGGGAGTCCGAACCCATGTATTCGTTGATCTCGGCGGGTGTATGCGACGCGGCTATGAGCTGGGACCGCGAAGGGGTGTCGATCCCGTAAAAACAGGGGTGGGTCGTAGCAGGCGAACTCACCCTGAAATGTATCTCCTTCGCGCCGTATTGTCTGAGCATCTTGATGATCTTCCTGCCTGTGGTCGCCCTGACGATGGAGTCGTCGATAACGACGATTCGTTTGCCTTTTACGATATCACGCAGTGCGTTCAATTTCAACCTTACTCCGAAATGGCGTATAGAATCCTTCGGCTCTATAAATGTGCGGCCCACATAGTGGTTCCTGATGAGTCCCATCTCGAAAGGGACGCCGGTCTGCTGGGAATAGCCGATGGCGGCGCTTATCCCGGAATCGGGTATGGGGATGACCATGTCCGCGTCGACGGCGCTCTCCCGGGCCAATTGTCTTCCGAGGGCCTTTCTCACGCTGTAGACGGTCTTGCCGAACATGTAGCTGTCGGGCCGGGCGAAATAGATAAATTCGAAGATGCAATGCCTGTGGTCCGTATCCTTAAAGGGCTTGAATGACGTGAGGCCGTCGCTGTTGATGAGAAGCAGTTCTCCTGGTTCGATCTCCCTGATAAATTTGGCGCCTATGAGGTCGAACCCGCAGGTCTCGCTCGACACGGCATAGCCGCCCCTCAGCCTGCCGAGGCACAGCGGCCTGAAGCCGTAGGGGTCCCGCACGGCGATGAGCTCCTTATTGGTGAGAGCAACGATGGAATAGGAACCCTCCATCCGTTTCAATGTGCTGATGAGACGCTCCACGGTGGAATCCTCATGAGCGAGGGCCATGAGGTGGATGACCACCTCCGTATCGGAAGAGGACTGGAAGATGGAGCCGTAGTTTTGAAGCTCATCCTTCACGATCTTCGCGTTGGTCAGGTTTCCGTTGTGGGCCATGGCCAGGAAACCTTGCGAATATTCGACCATGAGGGGCTGGGCGTTGGCGATGGTGCTCGAACCCATGGTGGAATACCTGACGTGACCGATGGCGGACCTGCCGGGGAGCTGCGACAGCACGGGGGCATTAAATATGTCCGAAACGAGCCCCATCTCGCGATGGGTCCTCATGATCTCTCCGTCGGTGCAGGATATGCCCGCGCTCTCCTGTCCCCTGTGCTGAAGGGCATGAAGACCGAGATAGGTAAGATTGGCAGCGTCCCGCTGGTTGAATACGCCAAATATCCCGCACATGGTATCTATCTCCCTTCCAGACCGGCAAGCTCTCCGATAAAGAAATCGATGATACCGGGATCCATAAGGCAGAAAGATATGCTCTTGAGGGGGAGGGGCATCGAATTGTCGGAAAGAAAATCGGCGGTTTCACCGACGATGATCTCGGCGCAGCGCTTTTTGGGGAAGCCGAATATACCAGCGCTGATGGCTGGCAGGGCAATGGACGAGAACCCTTTTTCACGTGCGAGGCCAAGGACGCTGCGCACGGCCTTCTTTAGCTTGTTCTCTTCGTCTCCCTCGCCCCACATAGGGCCGACGGCATGGATCACGTGGCGCGCCCTGAGGCTGCCCGCCGTTGTCAATACAGCGCCGCCGACGGGGACGAAGCCGATCCTGTTGCTCTCTTCCTGGATAATGGATCCCCCCTTACGGACGATCGCGCCGGCCACCCCTCCTCCATGCTGCAGGTATGAATTGGCGGCATTGACTACGGCGTCCACGTCGCTCTCGGTGAGGTCCCCCCTGACAACACTCAACGTGACCGTGTGCAAAGTGACCTCTTTCAATATCTCCATGGCGATTCCCCCTATACAAACCGAATTGGGCGATGAATGGTAAAGACAGCCCGTTGCCCTTCCCATTCCCTGTGCCGTTGTTGTATTATAAACGTTATGCTGGAAAATGAAAACCCGCGCCGTTTGCCTGTCATGTCCCTGAAGGGGGTGGGGCCGGTGATCGGGAAGGGAATGGTGAAGAAGGGGATACAGTGTGTCGATGACCTCTTTTACTTTGTCCCCATACGCTGGCTTGACAGGGGGACGGTGAAAAAGATCGGGGAACTCAGGGCCGGTGAGGGTGCCTGTGTCCTGGCCTCCGTCGATTCCTACCGGTCCATGTTCTTCAGGCATGCCCGCAAAAAGGGCTTCGAGGTGATCGTCACCGATGATACGGGCTCCCTTTCCCTGAAATGGTTCCAGTGGTCAAAGGGCTATCTTCAGAGGATCTGCCAGAAAGGGGCCTTGCTCTTTCTTTCGGGAAAGGTAGGGAAGTTCGGAGAGGCGTTGCAGATCGTCCATCCCGAGGTGACGGTCCTCGGCGAGGACGAAGCCCCGGGGAGGGCGCCGGGGGTCCTTCCCATCTATTCGCAGATCGACGGGGTAAAGCAGGGATTCCTGCGCAACATCGTCTCCGAGGCCGTGAACGTCCTTAATTCCTCACCTGAAGGTATTCTGCCGCGGGAGATGGAGGAGCGTTTTGACCTGATGAACTTTGCCGACGCGGTCAGGTGCGTCCATCGGGCCGATGGAGAGGATTTCACCGAAGAGAAGGGGAACAGGGGCGTCAACAGGCTTATCCTCGAAGAGTATCTCCATTTTCAGATAACCCTCATGTCGAGGAAAAGAAAGGTTCATAGGGAACGGGGGATATCCTTTGCGGCCAACGGCCCTCTCTACCGCAGGTTCCTTGAGAACCTGGGATTTCAGCTTACCGGGGCGCAATCGCGTGTCATGACGGAGATCATATCCGATATGGTTCGGGACATCCCCATGAACAGGCTCCTTCAGGGTGATGTGGGATCGGGAAAGACCGTGTGTGCTGTTGCCTGCGCCTGTGTGGCCATCGATAACGGGTTCCAGGCTGCCTTCATGGCGCCCACCGAGATCCTTGCCGAGCAGCATTATCTCAATGTCCACCGGTGGTTCGCAGAACTCGGCGTTCCCGTGACCCTGCTCAAGGGCGGCATGGGGCGCGAGCGGCGGGGCGTCCTGGACGCGATACGAACGGGCGCCACGCCCATCGTGATCGGCACCCATGCGATGATCCAGGCCGACGTGGAGTTCAACAAGCTGGGCCTGGTGATCATTGACGAGCAGCATCGCTTCGGCGTTGAACAGCGCAAAAGGCTCAAGGACAAGTCGCGCCGCCCCGATGTCCTGAGCATGACCGCGACCCCCATCCCCCGGACCCTTTCCATGGTTGTCTATGGAGACCTCGACGTTTCCGTTATCGATGCAATGCCCGGCGGGAGACAGAAGGTGGTGACGAAGGTGCTTTCCGACGATCAAAGGGAGAAGGCCCACGCCATGATAAGAGAAGAACTTGGGGACGGTCACGGGGTGTTCATCGTTTGTCCCCTTGTCGAGGAATCGGAGCAGATGGGGATCCGCGATGCAACAGGTATGTCCTCTCATTTTCAGGATTCGGTATTTCCTGAGTACAGAGTAGGGCTTCTTCATGGAAGGATGAGCGCCAGGGACAAGGAAGATGTGATGGATGGGTTCCGACATGGCGAGATCGATGTGCTTGTCTGCACGACCGTCATAGAGGTGGGTATTGACGTGCCCCGGGCGACCATGATAGTCGTGGAGAACGCCGAACGGTTCGGGCTGTCGCAGCTGCATCAACTCAGGGGCAGGGTGGGCAGGGGCACGCTCAGGTCCCGGTGCCTGCTTCTGGCATCGACGCAAAGGACGAATCTCGCCACGAAGAGACTCAGGATCATGGAGAAGACCAACGACGGTTTCGCCATCGCCGAGGAGGACTTGAGGATACGGGGTGTCGGGGACATGCTTGGCGTGAGGCAGTCCGGTATGCCTGCCTTCCGTATCGGGGATGTCGTCCGTGACATCGACATTATGATCGAGGCCCGGAAAGTTGCCGAGGACTTCACGGCGGGCCTGCGGGAGCGGGAGATGAAAAAACTGCTGGAACACATCGGAGACAGATTCGAGGATACGAGGGACCTTTCAGGCATCGCCTGAAAACATATTGAAGGACAGGAGGAAAGCGCATGAGAAAGGCCAGAATAGTCTGCACGCTTGGTCCGCCGACCCACAGCAGGAAGGCTCTGGAAATGCTGGTGGCGAAAGGAATGGATGTCGCCCGCCTCAACTTTTCCCATGGCGACCACGAATCCCACGGGTCCCTGATCAGGAAGATCAGGATGGTCGAAAAGAAGCTTCACAGACGCGTGGCGATCCTCCAGGACCTGCAGGGGATCAAGATCAGGGTGGGCTCTCTCTCCGGAGGCAAAGTGAACCTGGAAAAAGGCCGGCCCCTCGAGATACGCACAGGCAATGAGAAGGGCGACAGCCGGTGTGTCTTTATCGATTACCCCTGGCTTGTAGAGGATGCCCGTCCCGGAGACAGGATTCTTCTCGATGACGGGCTCATCCAGCTCGAGGTCCAAAAAACCTCGGGGGAAGGGCTCGACACTGTTGTGGTTGAAGGGGGCATTCTCAAGGAACATAAGGGTGTGAATCTGCCCGGGATGAAGGTGAGCGCGCCTTTCTTCACTGAAAAGGACAGGGCGGATATCGATTTCGGCATCACGATGGGCGTGGACTACGTTGCCCTTTCCTTCGTCAGGAGTGCCGGTGACGTCAGGGAGGTGAAGACATGGCTGAAAGCGCGGGGCGTTTCGATTCCCCTCATCGCCAAAATAGAAAAGGAAGAGGCCATAGGCGATATCGACGCCATCCTCGGTGAGGCCGACGGCATCATGGTGGCGCGCGGGGACCTGGGAGTGGAGATGCCCCTGGAAGAGGTGCCCATGGTCCAGAAGCTCCTCATCAGATCGGCAAACGAGGCGAGAAAGATCGTTATAACAGCAACGCAGATGCTGGAATCCATGACCGGGCACTCACGTCCCACGAGGGCGGAGACAACGGATGTCGCCAATGCCGTGCTTGACGGGACGGATGCACTCATGCTCTCGGCGGAAACGTCGGCGGGTAAATACCCCTTTGACGCCGTGGAGGTCATGGACAGGATCATCAGCTTCACTGAAGGGCGTTTGACGAAGGCCCCGAAGATGCCCTATGTCCCGCCCCGGGAGGACTCGTCCTTCGAATTCGCCGAGGCTGTCGCCGAGGCGGCCTCGCGCGCAGCCGAAGAGATGGGGGCAAGGTGCATCGTGGCCTTCACCATGACGGGTTTCACGGCAAGGCTCATTTCCAAGTTCAGACCCACAATGCCCATCATTGCGCTGTCGCCGGATGAATCGGTGGTAAGGCGAATGAGCCTCTATCGGGGGGTCATCCCCTACGAGGTGAGGAAGCTGACGAATACTGACAGGATGATCGAAACTACGGACCGATTCCTCGTGGAAAAGGAACTGGCAAGAGAGGGTGATGTCATCGTACTCGTGGCGGGTCATCCCATCGCGACGCGGAGCAAGACGAATTTTATGAAGATGCACCGGGTGGGAAAGGGGGAATAAAGAAAAGACACCGTCTTTACTCGATATACATTTCGGCGGAAAGGGTTATGCTTTTGTCGCGGAGCCTGTTGGCGAGGTCATCCGGATCGGTGGCGAAGAGGGGGCTTATCTCTACCTTTGCGTCCGGCGGGACCTCGGAGCCTGTCTTCTTCAGCCAGCTCCGGTGCAGGTCCATGAGCGCCCGTCGGGCGGTCTCGGGCGAATCGGAACCCTCCTTGTTCTTCACGGGCGCGAATTCCTCCTCCCGCGCCACCTCCATGCAGCAGGTCCCTTCGGCCAGCGGTATGGCATCAAAGACGAAGGTCTCGAACTTCCATACATCGATGCTTGCGGGCTCCCAGTCGGCGGAAACCACGTAGGCGGATTTCCTTGCGCGATGATAGGGCAGGGCGAAACCGTCGCTGTTGATGTCCCTGATAAATGAAAGGGAAAAGATGTGGATGGCCGTATTGCCGGCCCAGTAGAGCACTTCGCCCCTCTCATCAAGGGCCTTCATATAGCTCTCGTCGAGGTCGCTGTATTCGATGACGGTGTCTTTTCCATTGAGACTGAGGTACACGCCCACCTTTTCATCCACGCTCCTTCGACGCACGACCTTTGTCGATGCCTGGGAAAGGGCCAGCGAATGGTGCCCGAGAAAGACAGGGTCGGCTATCCTGACGAGAGGATTGTCAACCTGGCAGTAGAAGAGGTGTTCGTAGCCCGCCTCTATCAGTTTTGCCAGGAGACCGCTGTCGGAAAGCGCCTTCAGCGAACCTCCGTGGCCATTGGGACTCGTATAGAAGTGAACCATATCGCGAAGGATGAGGCCGCCTTCGGGGGAGAGGGCCGGGAGAACCTCCTGGGAGAAGAAATGGACCGTGTCGGGATCCAGACCGAAATAGCGGTTCCCATGGAAGAACTTTGTCGTGTCCTCATGATTGTCGCCGCTTGTCATGATGAGAAGAGGTATGGTGACGCCAAATCGCACGCTGAGGGCTTTTACCTGCTCGGCGAAAAGGTGGAAAAGCGTCTTCCCCTTGATCGGCGAGAGTGGGAGGGTGCCCTTGGGGCCCTCGAAGCCGAGCCGCGAGCCCTGGCCGCCGGCCACGATGAGAACGGCCACCTTCTGGCGCCGGAGCAGGGATTCACCAACGGATCGCGCCTTAAGAGCGTCATCGTTCTCGCGGTGGTCTCGTGGTATGCAGACAACGCCGGGGGGTCTGATAACACCGGAGGCCTGCCCGGAGTCGTCGGCCTGGCTGAACTTTTTGTAAAGGTTGAACACCAGGCGGAGGTCCAGGCTGGCATTCGCAGCCAGGAAGCCTTCCCTCTGGTGAGAGGATAGCGCCCGATAGTGTTCGAGGATGTGATGCTGGCCGAAGTGCTCCAGTGTCTTCAGGAATTCCTGTTCCATCATTTTCTCCATCCATCAAGAGACCGATAAGGTGACCTGTCGCCTGTATATAGAATCTTACAAGATTTGGGAGCCTTATGACAAATAATTCTGGGTGTAGGACGTATCCTACATGTGTTTCGGCATTATCCTACACGAGAATCAGACAACGGGGCATATTCGACCTTCGTGACGGGGCGACAAAGGAGATATATACATTGAGTTCACTTACAGGAGAATGAAGAATGGACAGCAGGGTAGAAGAATCAGAACATGGCACGGTCCTCTCTCTCCACGGCGATGTGACAGTCCAGAGTGCGGTTGAACTCAAGGGTGTCCTTGCCCGGGAGCTGGGGGTCGGGAATCTCACCATCGACCTCGCCTACGTCACCGACTGCGACGTGTCTCTTTTCCAGCTTCTATGCGCAGCCCACAGGACATCGCTTGCCGCATCCCGGTCTCTTAAGGTCGGTGATCTCTCCCCCGCGGTCTCGCGGGTGATCTCAGCGGGAGGGTTCCTCCGCGCGGAAGGGTGCTCCGGAGAGACCTGTCTCTGGCAGAAGAAGGAAGGCAAGGTGAAATGATGGACAACCACAGGCAGACATTCATCGAGGAGGCTTTCGAGCTTCTCTCCGACCTCGAGGCGGCACTTCTGGAGCTCGAGGAGGACCCCCTTGACTCAGAACTCATAGGCAGGGTCTTTCGCGCCCTCCACACGATAAAGGGTTCGGGCGCCATGTTCGGCTTCGACGACGTGGCCCGTTTCACCCACACCATAGAAACCGTTTTCGACGATGTTCGTGAGGGCAGACTCACCGTCACCGAAGAACTCATAAGCCTTACCCTCAGGGCGAAGGACCTCATTCGCCTCATGATACAAGCCCCCACCGACGAAGCCTCCCCGCCCGAGGACGCACAGATCCTCATCGACTCCTTCCACGCCGTTGCGAAGGAACAGAAAGAAGGCCCTCCCCAAAACCCGACTGATGTAGAAACACGGGAGGCTTCGTCGTTACCCCCAACAAACCGGCCGGAATGCACATTCCGGATACGTTTCGTTCCCTCCGTAGACATATTCGTGACGGGGACGAACCCCCTTCTCCTCCTCAACGAACTCCACTTCCTCGGGGAGTGCAGGATGTTCGCAAACCTCGACATGATACCTTCCCTTGAGGACATCGACCCCGAGAGATGCTACGTCTCCTGGGATATCATCGTCACCACGGACAGGGGTGTGGACGCCATAAAAGACGTATTCATCTTCATCGACGAGGCGAGCACCATCGACATATCCATGATAGACAGCGAGGACTCCTCCCTGATAGAGGAGGAGGGAACGAAGAGGCTCGGGGAAATACTCGTCGAGAGACGCGACATTGACGGCGAGGAGCTTGAGAGGACCCTCTCGGGGAAGAAGAAGATTGGCGAGATCCTCGTCGAGAAGGGCCTTGTCTCGAAGGAGAAGGTGGAATCGGCCCTCGTGGAGCAGGAGCATCTCAGGAAGGTGAAGAAGGCGGCAAAACGGGATCAGGAGACGACATCGAGCATCCGCGTAACCGCAGATAAGCTTGACACCCTCGTCAACCTCGTGGGAGAGCTGGTGACCGTCCAGGCCCGCTTGAGCCAGATGGCCTCGCGCTTCAGCGACCCCGAACTCGTCTCCATAGCTGAAGAAGTGGAGCGCCTGACGGGCGACCTGAGGGACAACACCCTCAACATCAGGATGCTTCCCATAGGGACGACCTTCGGGCGTTTCAAGAGGCTCGTGCGCGACCTGTCCCAGGAACTCGGGCGCGAGGTGGAAATGACGACGGAGGGCGCCGAAACGGAGCTCGACAAGACTGTTATCGAAAGGCTGAATGACCCGCTCGTCCATCTCATCAGGAACTCCATCGATCACGGCATAGAGTCCCCCGATGTCAGGGAGTCGCTCGGCAAGCCCAGGGCGGGGCTGCTCCACATAGCGGCGCGGCACTCGGGTGCCTACGTCCTCATTGAGATAACCGACGATGGGGCGGGGATAGATAGGGATGCCATACGCAGGAAAGCCGTGGATAAGGGCCTCATCAGCCCCGACGTGGAGCTCCAGGACAAGGAGGCCTTCTCCCTCGTTTTCGCGCCCGGCTTCTCCACATCGGGGGCGGTAACGAGCGTGTCGGGAAGGGGCGTCGGGATGGACGTTGTGAAGAGGACCATCGACAACCTGAGGGGCTCCGTGGAGATAAGCTCGCGGAAGGGAGAGGGGACCACGGTTACCTTGAAGCTTCCGCTCACCCTTGCCATCATAGAGGGCCTCCTCGTGGAGATAGACCAGCAGTTCTTCATTCTGCCGCTGACCATAGTCCAGGAGTGTGTCGAGCTCTCCCGGAGCGATGTGGAGATGTCCCACGGCAGGGATATTGCGAACATACGGGGGGAGATCGTCCCCTACATCCGCCTCAGGGAGTCATTCGCCATTGAGGGGACGAGGCCCGATATAGAGCAGATCGTCATAACAGAGGTAGAGCGCAACAGGATAGGGCTCGTTGTCGACAATGTCATAGGCGAGCACCAGACGGTCATCAAGTCCCTGGGCAAGGCGTACAGGGACATAGAGGGTGTATCGGGAGCGACGATCCTCGGAGACGGGACAGTGGCCCTCATCATGGACGTGGCACGTCTGACGGACGCCGCCTGTGTCGGCGCGGGGTTCGGGATGGCGAGCTGACGGGAAAAGAGAGGCAGGCCATTCTTAATACACTTGTTCGAACGGCGATTCACAAGGTGCCGTCACTGCAATCCTTTCGTTACTACAAGCGGCTCAGGCCAGCACCCTAAAGGAGGTTCTTTCTATGAAGCGTTTTAATAATTGGTCCATTGGAACAAAGGTAATGAGCATATCCATGCTGACAATAGCGATTATCCTGGCCGGCATGCTGTTCTATTTCATCCCCCTCGTCAAGGGGAAACTGATGGAAGAAAAGAAGCTTGCCCTCAACAACGTGGCGGATGTCGCGGTCAGCCTCATGGCATCATATGAGGCGCGGATAAAGGCGGGGGAAGTCAAGCTGGAGGACGCCCAGAAGATGATGGTGTCGAACACCGCCAAGCTGCGCTACAATGGCAACGAATACTTCTTTATCATGAAT